>CAMAVF010000122.1 GCA_945861445.1 Planctomicrobium piriforme
TTAGAGGCCAGTGGCAAGACGAAGCCGATCACTTCCAAGGATATTCAGATCTTGGGCAAGGCCGTTGCTGTGATTCGCAAGTTTTGATCAAGACTCGGCAGTTCTCATCGTCGATAGGAGAGGCGAAGCACCTCAAAAGCGGCTTACAGAAATAGCCAGTACACTGTAATGGTGGGCTCAAATCTGGCTGCCCGCACCGAAACCTTCCTCGATTCAACTCAACCAGCATGATCCTTCACATCGACATGGACGCTTTCTATGCCTCGGTCGAGGAGCGTGATAACCCGTCACTCGTCGGCAAGCCGGTGATCGTTGGTGGTTCGGCGGAGAATCGTGGTGTCGTGGCCGCGGCGAACTATGAGGCCCGCAAGTTCGGCGTTCACAGTGCGATGGCATCAGTCCAGGCCAGGCGACTTTGCCCACACGCGGTGGTCATCAAGCCCCGGATCGACTATTACGCCTCGGTGTCACGGCAGATTCGAGACATCTTCGAGCAGTTCACTCCGCTGGTCGAACCGCTGTCGCTCGACGAAGCCTTTCTTGATGTCACTGGCAGCGAATCGCTGTTTGGACCTTCCGCCGAAATTGGCCGGCAGATCAAACAGCGATTCCGTGAGGAACTCCGGCTGACCGCCTCGGTCGGCGTGGCCTCCAACAAGTTCGTCGCCAAGATCGCCAGCGCTTTGAAGAAGCCGGACGGTTTCGTCGTGGTCGAACCGGGTGAAATCCAAGCCTTTCTCGATCCGCTGCCGGTCGGGCGACTGTGGGGCATCGGAAAGGTCACCGGACAGGTCTTTGAGCAATTGGGCGTTCGCACGATCGGCCAGCTCCGGCAAATGCCGCTCGCCACGCTCAATGACCTGTTCGGGTCGTCCGGTGAGCATTACTGGCAGTTGGCCCACAGAATCGATGATCGACAGGTGGTGCCCGACCGCAAGGCCAAGTCGATTTCCAACGAAACCACGTTCGCCGAAGATATTGCCGATATGGAGGTGCTGCGCGCCTGGTTGGTAGAACTCGTCGAACAGGTCGCCCGCCGCTTGCGACAGCACGACATTAAGGGCCGCACGGTGGAGTTGAAGGTACGGTTCGCGGACTTTCAGACGATCACCCGCTCAATGACACTTGCGGAATCGACCAACATCACCCGGGAACTGCTGGACGCCGGTTTGGAACTACTCACGAAACACCTCCCTGCGCGTCATCTGCCAATACGACTGCTGGGGTTTGGCGTCAGCAAACTGGGTGACTCTGCAAAGGCACAGCTGACACTCTTCGATCAGCCTGACCGTAAGCGTCATCAGTAACTGGATCGAGTCGCGGATCAAATCACCGAGAAGTTCGGCAAGCTGGCCATTCGTCGCGGAACCAGACTGGAAATGAGCGATGAATGAAGGACGAATGATTGCCGTGTTCAAGGGTCCGGGTACCGAACGCGGCAAGGGAACATGGGACGAGTTCTTGTGGACCCATGCCCAAACGCTGTGGCAGTGTGGCTCCGCATCGAAGCGGATGTGGACCTTTCGAGGGTGTGTGGATGTGCATTTCCTGGTGTTCGTGCATCTGGGGACCCGCCGCTGCTGGATTTCACCGTCGACAATTCACCCAGATTCCGCCTGGTCGTGCCAGCAAGCCCGCAACTTCTTGATGCACGCAGAGGACGTGGAACTGCCACCCAAGTACGTGCTGCGGGACAATGATGCCAAGTATACGGTAGCGTTCGATGAGGTTTCTTCCGGAGTTTTTTGATTGTTTATCGCCCGGCATTCAGCTGCCAGATCGTGAAATTGAGAATGCTCGCGAAACTCACCCAGCCCAGGTACGGGACCAGCAACCAGCCAGCAGGCTTCGAGCGACGAAAGAACGTCACGGTTGTCGCCAGAATCGCCGCCCAGAGGATGATGATTTCGACCACAGCCCAGCCGATCTGGTGCATGCCGAAGAAGATCCAGGACCAAGCCACGTTGAACGTTAGCTGCACTGCAAAGAGCGCCAACGGAGTGGCTGCGGCCCTGAATCCTGCTGGCTTCCACACCAACCAGGCTGAGATTCCCATCAGGACGAACAGTGTTGTCCAAACCGGTCCAAATACCCAGTCTGGTGGGTTCCATTCCGGCTTGATGACCGTCCGATACCAGCCATCGATCTCTGGTGTCGTGGCGATGGCTCCGAGCCCGCCTGCTCCCAGGCAGATCAAAACGAACGCGACCAAACCGAACCAGCGAGTCTGCTCCTTCATGACTGACCTCATTCCCAGTCTGTTTCGTTATTACTCGTTCGCCGCCTGCCGAGTGACGATTGGCACGTAGCCGATCTCAAGGCCCTTTGGATGAGTCACGATTACGGCCGGATCGAGATCGGCCAGCTTGCCAACCGTCGGAGGCGGCAGATATTCCCGGTCTCTGGTCCAGTGCTTGTGGAGCAATTCCACCCGCTTCTGAAGGCTCTCCCGTTCGGCGTCGGTCAGGTCGGCGTTCAACAGCGCAGGTTGGTCAGCGAAACGATACCAATAGAATGTGACCACGCTCCCGTCTGCCAGCGTCGCCTTGAACGGTCCGGCCGCCGGACCAGGCTTCTTCCAGCAACTGTCCGCCTCGTCGGGGGTGACGTACGGCCTTCGGTCCGGTCCGAGCCGCTTCGGAAACTCCACCTTGGCCAAGCCGGTCTCGGCCGGAACTTCCTTCGGGTTCACGACCACCCACCGCTCCTTGTTCCCGGTGTCCTTGGTCAAGCGGTAATACTCGGGGAGCGTGATCGTCGTCGCGTTCTTTGACACCGAGTCGGTGTTCCATTTGTACCCGTAAGTGGTGTCATCCAGCGCGACGGGGGTGGCGAAAGAACTCCATGCGAGCGAAACTTTTTTGTCTCGCGAAGTATTCGGCGTGTAGATTTGCCATGTCGCGCCCCCCTTGCTCTCAAACGTGTGAACGGCAGCCGCCCGTGCGTCGATACGGCCGGACACTTCTTTGCCACCCTCGAACCACGCCTGCACACCGTCCCGCAACGCGGCCTTGTTGTAAGCCGTAATGCGATGAATGAGCGGCGCTTCCATGTCCGACGTTCTCGGAAAGAGTGTCGGGGCGACTCGGGCAAACGTGTCGCCTTTCGCGTCCTGGCCGATGTAGGCAGGGATATGCTGGGTCTCCATCTGGATCGCTTTATTCGGCTCGGACGGGCGAGTGTCGAGGAACAGTCCGGCTAATTCCGGCTTCTCGATTGTCGGCCGCGACCAGAAGTACGGCAGGAAGAACGTCACCGGTCCCTTGAAGTTGCCGGTGTTGAGGAACAGCGTCCAACAGTGGTTGCCGGTGGGCACATCCGTTCCGGCAGTAGTTTTCTTAGGCGACGTGAGGGGTAAGGGGAGGTAGCCATATCCGAACAGCTCACCTGACGTTCCCTGCTTCAGGTTCAGGCCGTCAGGTGGCCACAGGATCCAAGGGCTGAGTTGAGCGATGGCGTAGTGGCCGGCGGGCTTTTGCCAGTTCCGGCCCTTCCCGGCCCCGGGACCGTTCGCCCATTCGACGAAATTCAGGGCCACGCCGCCCATGATGAACTTCGGCGTCTCGGAGGCGAAGCGGGTGTCCCGCCACCAGCCGAGCCCACCCTCAATGTCGGAGTATATTTTCTCCGGCTTCGGCCCATCGAGTCGGGCGAACATCCAGGTGCCGAACAGTCCACTCTGAAAGTCTTGTCCGGGATAGTTCTTCAGCAGCGGCCAAGCCGCCACATACATCGAGAACCCAGCATTGTACGGTGCATCGACTTTGCCATGCGGGACGAGGAGGTAGCCCGCCATCTCGGCCTGCTGGGGTGCCATGTCATCAGCTGCAATGACGGCAGGCGGTAAACAGAGTGAAAGTAACGACAGACAGGTGGCGTGCCAGAACCGAGAAGTCGCACGTCGGAGAATAGCCGGGATCATTTCACATCCAACTTTTAAATCAGTGCTTGTCCGTCCCTCCACATCCCCAAGATGATACCCGATTGCAAGCGGGGATTCGCGACGCGTTCGTTGTCGCTGGCTTGCCCGGTCGGCGATTGCGAGCTTCTGCCAGGTCACTACCGAAGTGACAGGTCGCCGGCAATCACGTGTTTTCAGGGCTTTGGCTGACCGCGCTTCGACGTGTCTCGACCACCGCCACCTTGACCGCCGCGTGGGCGTTCGGCTTTGGGGACGTAATTGGGATTGGGACCAGGTGGCAGCAATGCGTTTGTTTCTTTTTGCCAGGCTCGCAGTGTCTTCGCGAGTGCGGCGGCCTTGTCGGGCATCAAGTCGGCAAGGTTCTTCTCCTCATTCGGATCATTTTTCAGGTTGAAGAGCTCGACTCGCCCCCCTTCTTCGAAGAACTCAATCAGCTTGAAGTCCCCTTCACGAATTGCGCTCGAAGGACTCGCCCTGCCGACATAACACGGGAAGTGCCAGAAGAGTCGCTTACGGTCGAGCGTTGATGCGCCGTGAAAGAGCGGGACGAGACTCACGCCGTCGAGCGCTTGTCCTTCAGGCGGCTTGATGCCCGCCAGCTCGAGCAGCGTGGGATGGAAATCAACGCTTGACACCGGCGCATCGCATTTGCTGCCGAGCATTTTGACTGCCGGTCCGGTTACGACCAGCGGGACGCGAATGCCACCTTCATAGAGTTCGCCTTTGCCACCTCGTAGCGGCGGCGTGTATTGCTGGGTGCCACCATTGTCTGACGTAAAGATCACGACCGTGTTGTCGGAGAGATTTAGCTGCTCGAGGTGCTCCATGATTCGCCCGACGTTCTGATCAACGGCTTCGATCGTCGCTGCACAAGCGGGATCGTCGCGACGATCGTTGTTCGCTGCCGCCTTCCGCTTGTACTTCGCCAACAGGTCCGGCTTGGGATTGAATGGTGCATGGATGGCATGATCGGGGAGATACGCGAAGAACGGTTGCTTCCGATTCTGCTCGATGAATTTCAGAACCTCGTCAGTCAACCGGTCGCTCAGGTATTCGCCGTTGTCATTGAAATAGGCATCTTTCGCGAAGCCCAGGTTTTCCGGGAAGACGACCTTCTGAAAGCCTTGCCCGCCGGGTGTCACTGGTCCGGTACGACCACTACCGAGATTCCACATCCCGAAGAACGCCGTGGCATACCCACCCCCTTGCAGCGCTTCGGCGATGGTCACAATGTTCGTGTCGAGTTCTGATTTGCTTTCCGCTGCCTGCAACTTGTGCCAGGGTGACCCGGGCGGCTGTCTGGGATCAACGACGGTATAGATGCCATGCCGCGGCGTGTACTGTCCTGACATCAGACACGCTCGCGTGGGGGCACAGTTGGGGGCGCTCGCGTAGGCCTGCGTGAATACCAGTCCGCTCTTCGCGATGCGGTCGATGTGGGGAGTCTCGACGAAGCGATTCCCCATGAAGCCGACATCGCGCCAGCCCATGTCGTCCATCAGGACGAGGATGATGTTCGGTGGCCGGTGGTTGTCAGCCGCCAATGACTCGGCGGAAAACAGCAGCTAGGGCAAGCACAGAATTACCGCCCGCATGGCGAGTTGTAGGGAGGACATGGGCCGACATGGCGTCATGATCGTCACCGCGCGTTCTTCCGTTCATATTTGAAGTCGAGCGTTCCGGCGGCCAGTGTGATGTCTTTGATTGCCGCGAGCAGTTCCGCCCGTGATGCCTTTTCCGGAGCTAAGTCCAACTTGGCTGAGAGGGCGTAGACCGTGATGTGGTACGTCTTGATGCCGGGGCCTTTTGAGCACATCGGGTCGTATTCCGCGCGACGTCGGTCATTAACTCCCAGGGTTCCTGCTTTTGGCGACTTCTGGGCGAGGCTCGTGGTCGTCGTGGGGATGTTGTAAACAACCCAGTACGATTTCTCTTTATCGGGTGCCGTGTGCCAGAGACTGATGGCGAACGACTTCGTTCCCGCCGGGGCGTCTTTCCAGACAACGGCTGGCGATTCCCGCGTCCCGTCGCATGTGCAGTCGACCGAAACAAATCCGTTCTCATCCACGGAGGAGCTGGTCACTTTCAACTGAGGAAGCTTAGAGTCCGGTCGACTTGCAGCCTGGTTTTCTGACGAGCGTTCCTGGTTACGAGGAGGCCGACGTTCATCGTTGCGCGGGGGGCGTTGCCCTTCACGGGGTGGCGGGTTCTCACCGGGGCGTGGCGGTGGGCGTCTATCTCCGCCGCCAGGACCGCGCCGCCTCGGAGAGTACGTTTCCTGAGTCGTTTTGCCATTGGTGTCGACGAACACGAACTTCGCCGATCCATCGTTTGCGATGGTATAGCTCACGCTTCCCTTTGCTCCCCGCACGTCATAGGTCAAGGTGTAACTGCCGTCTTTGGCTTCCTTGAAGCCGGTGATCTTGGCATCTCGCATCGGCGGCAGCGCCGGACGGAGCGGTCCCGCCCGAGGTTGCGGATCGACCTGGCCTTCACGTTCGGTCACAACCCCATAGAACCCGCCGTTGAGGTACGGGTACTTCTTCGTCGCGTGATAGTGATAATTTCCGTTGGCGTCCTTGTGGCCGTTGAGGGCATCGAGATTCTTGACGGGTGATCCGTCCGGCTCCTCGTAGCCGTAGATCGGGTAGCCGTCCAGCGCGTAGGCGATGGGCTTTCCCTTGCCATTGGTCTTTTCCAGATGCACGGGGGCAATGTGATAGTGGTAATCGTCAGCCCGACCACAGTGGCCGCCGAACTCGTCAAGCTCCCCGAACAGGTACGCGTCATCGCCACGATTATTGAGCGGGTTGAAGATCGGAATGCCATTGACAGCGACCGCAATCGCCCCGCGCAGAAAGCGATTTTTAGTCGTGGCGGGGGTCTCGGCCGGGACGGGACGCAACGGGATCTGCCAGGCGTTGTCGCCGACATATTTCTGCGGCAGCGGCACTTGCTGCTGCCAAGCCGTGATACCCACCATCATCTGGTGATCCGGCATACCGTTCGATTCGACGTAGAAGAAGCGGTCGTCCCAACGGGTCTGAATCGCCTTGAGCTTGACGAACGCCTCAAAGGCCTTGGCGATCTCCGGAATCTGCTCGCGTGCCACGCTCGTCCCCGGCTTTCGATTTCCCAATTGTGCGAGGAGTAACTCAGCTGGCGGAACTTCATTTCGGCGACCGCCCAGTCGAAGCGGGAACTCGTCGGAGATAAATCGAACAACTCCCAAACCTTCGGCCGATTGTTGGACACGAATGGGAGAGTCGAGTCGCAGATTGATTTCTGATTTCGCCCGAACAATTCCGTTCGTCTCCGCGAGACGCTCAATCCCGGACATGCGCCGCTCAATCCAGCTTTGATCATCGCTTTGCAGCAGCGCGATGGGGAGCGAGACCAACGAGTCGTCGTCGCGGCGGATCTGGACCAGGCCGTCCCGCGCCATGACGAACGATCCATGTTCACGAAAAGCGCCGGTCGACGCCGTCCAAGTTCGCTCTGAGGCGACTGACTGCCGATTGGCAGCGGGTGGTGACGTTTTTCGACGCGAATGACCGGGATGGGCCTGCGCGATCGAGCTCGTCAACCCGATGGCCAGCATCAATAGTCCGGCATTCAAGGGAACACGCATGTTAGTCTCCTGAAACATTCCTGGAATCGCCCCGAAGCAGGTTCCTCAATTCTTTGCGGGTTTCCCCGGCTTGTTCTTCCCACCACGTTTTTTTGGTTCAGCGGGCTGATTCGGGTCGTAGTTCGGGTTCGGCGTCGGGAACTGCGCATCGACGTCGGCCAGGTATTTGTCGAGACGCTCGCGGAGCTTCGTCGTCTCGGCGGGGCGTTGCGCCGCGAGATCATTGCGTTCGCCGATGTCCTTCGAGAGATCATACAACTCGTCGTGGTTGTCCTCGTAGAAGTGCAATAGCTTGAGATCGCCCAGCAAGATCGCCGAGTGCGGCGTGTCGCCCTGATAGTGCGGAAAGTGAAAAACAAGTTCCTCACGCGAACGCTTTACGTCTCCTCGCCCATCGTTCTTAAGCAGCGAGGCGATGCTGCCGCCTTCGATTTCCTTGGGCAATGTGCCGGGAGCGACGCCCGCCCACTCGCAGAAGGTGGGAAAGAGGTCGTAGCCGACGACTCGTGTATGACACCAGGAATTCGGCTTCACGCCGGGGCCGCTCACGATGAAGGGGACGCGAACGCCCCCTTCCCAAACGCCACCTTTACCGCCAGCTAAGACTTTCTTGCCTCCGCCAGCGCCGTTATCAGCCATGTAGATGACGTAAGTGTTACCGGTCAGGCCCAGTCGCTCAATGGCATCCATGACGCGGCCTACTCCGGTATCGAGGTCTTCAGTGATGGCCGCTGTCGTGATGCGTTTGGGGTTCTCACCATTGAGTTGCCGTTCGTACTTGGCGAGCGTGGCCTGGTTGGCATTCTCCGAGGCGTGCAAAGCGTTCCAGGAGAGTTGAATGAAGAACGGCTTCCTGGCCTTGGAACTCTTCTCCATAAACGCGGCCGCGCGATCAGCCATGCCGAAGATGTCGACGGGGTTGGGATCCTTGAACTGATAGGCGTTCTCATTCCCGGTGTCACCATCCGATTCGTCAAAGCCGTGCTTTTGCGGCCCGCCACCGCTGATGTGCCACTTGCCGTAATGAGCCGTCGCATAACCCGCCTTGTGCAGGATGTCGCCAATCGTCGTTTCGTTCGCTGGGATACTTCTGATGTTTCGTGGCTCAATCAGCTTATGCCCAGTTTCTGGGGGGGCGGCCTTCGTCCAGTGCAATGCGGCCGGACTCTTTCCGGTCATTAAACTCACGCGCGTCGGAGAACAGACCGAAGCCGGTGCATATCCCGCCGAGAACCGCATCCCCTGGGCCGCAAGTTTCTCCAGATTCGGCGTGTGGAATATATCTCCCTTCGACCCCGCCACGTTGGGGTGCATCGCCACCGACAGGCCGTTCCAGGCTTGATCATCCGAAAGCATGAAGACGATGTTGGGCCGTTCGGCTGCGACTCCAACGATCGGCAGCAACAGCAGACAGGTCGCGAACAGAACTCTCATCAGCAGGAATCTCCTGGCGTGTGCCATCAGCAGATGGGACGAACTCACCGTTTGGGTTTCTTGGGCGGCGAGTCCGGCACCACATTGTTCAGGTTCGAAAAGTCCAGCCGCGTTTTTCCATCCGGCGGCGACTTCACGACATGTCGGAAAATCACGGTGTTGTCGAGTTCGATGTCATCAGTCCAGATGAACTTCGCCCCTTGGAAATCGTGTTCGAAGTAAAGTTGCTTCGGGCCGACTTGTTCCTCAGTGTATTCCTTCGCGAAACCCCACTGGGAGTCATCAAAGTCCACGGCGAACCAGTTATCCGGGAGCGGCAGGTTTTCCACCCGAGGATTCTTCGTGTCGCGATCGATTGGTCCCCACGAGAACTTCTTGGCTTTCCACTTGGCATTCGTGACGGTGCCGTCGCCGAACTTCAGAATGAACCCGCCGTCGCCGATGTTCGTGTTCGCGTATTCCATGCCCGTCTTCGGATCGGCGTTGTCCTTCGCCATCACGGCGATGGTCATCGGATAACTGGGTAGAATGTCGACCGACACGACGTTGTGCGGAATGAACTTGATGGAATCAACGGCGACAAGTTCACCGTTGATATACAGCATGAACCAGTTGTCGGCGTACATATTCGCCTTGATGGTGTCGCTCATCTGCGGCTTTCGAATTTTGCCAGCAGGAGGCGCGTTTCGATCCTGGCCAAAACCCCAGGCGGCGAACGTCATCAGCGGTAATAATAACCAGATCATCTTCTTCACGGATTTATTCCTCTTCCACAACGCGATCCGACGCATGGTGCGATTGGTGATCAAAGAACGCGGGTCCAAGTGGGCGTTCTTCTTCCTGCGTCAGCCGCACGGTGAGGTGCTCGGGACCGTAGGGCATCTCAATAAAACGGAGTTGGCGAATCTTTCCGGTTCGAACGGCGTAAGTGATTTCGACGCGCTGAGGTCCACGGTGGCCACGTTTCTTCACGGCAACGAGTAGCCGGGTCGGCAAATCCTCTGCCGCCGAATCGTCGCCATTCTCAATCGGCAACAACTGGATGTCGTAGGCGTTCTGTAAGTGGGCCAAGCCACGTTCGATCTGAATCAGCGGAAAGTCATGTTCATGGCCTGGCAGATCCCGGTTAAATCGAGTCAGGTCGGTGCTGACCCGAACGGGGCCATCCGGGCGTACCGCCCAACTCGTCCGACTGTTACTCCCCGTTACGAACTGACGGCCGCCCGCCATTTGACGAATCAGCACAAACTGGTTGCCCTTTCGGACGTGCAAAATTGCACCGTCCAAAGGTGGCTTCGGAGGACGATTGTCGTTGACGACAGGCTGCCGTTTCCGCCCAGGAGTCGGTACATCTTCCACCGCGATGCGGTACGTCCGGTCGAGTTCCGTTTCCTGAGCAGCGATCAGCCGCTTGAGTTCCGTGGCCGCCACCGCTGGCGTCTTGCCGATTTCCAAGGACAACAACAACAACGTGACGAACGCGGCCACCACGCCAGCCGAAATGATAAATGAGCGCCAAGGCTGCCGCGGGACTGCGGGAACAGCGTGGGGTTGATTCAGCTGCGAGGGATGCATCAGCGAAATTGCCAGTTGCTCACCGCGCAGGCGGTCGTGCAGCAACGCGATTTGGGCAAATTCCCGCGCATGATCCGGCGATGAGCGCAACCAGTCCTGCAAGTCGCGATGTTCGTCCTCAGTCAACAGATCATCCAAGTATCGAGACACAAGTTCGCTGGGATCGCGCGTCATGGCATTCCCCCTTCGACCGCAGCCTTACGCTCAATACACGCTCGTAGCTGATCACGTATTCGTTGCAGAGCCTTGGCAACTGTATTGCCAGACATTCCCAGGGATTCGGCAATCGCCGCTGGCTTCAGATCACGACCATACCGGAGTTCGCAGAGTTCGCGGGCTCGTCCCTCGAGCTGATCGAGGCAGCCGCGCAGAAATCCGAGGGTTTGCGACTGCTCAGGAGACGTTTCTTCAAACGCTACCGCTAACTGGACCAGCACATCGTCGTCAAACACCAACCGGTCGCGCTGGATGCGTCGAAGGTACAGGCGGACTTGGTTCTGGGCGATCCCCATCGCCCAACCAACAAACGGACGTTGTGGATCGTAACGATCAAAAGACTCCATGACTGCGACCGCGACGTCCTGCAAAACATCATCCCGCGCCGAGAAATCCCGGACCACAGAAATGACGAACGCTGACACCACTGGCTGTGCCAGAGTCCAAAGTCGCGTTGCTTGAATGGTTTTCGAATCCACAGATTCTCCTCTTCTCAGTATCACTTAACCGAGTGTCAGCAATAGTGACATCGATTTCGTGAGAATTCCAACACAGGCCAACACAACCTTCTGCGGCAACACCACTTGCAGTTTCGTCGCTTCTGATGTGTCGGCTCAGATCGCCACGCCGCTCCCCGAACAGAACCCTCTTACGAAATATCTCTTTGCCCGCCAAAGTGAGCGAGCAGAACCCTGGTGTTAATGCGGTTTTGTGATTCGTGGCTACTCTTTGATGCAATCTCAAAAAAAAAGAGAGCTTCGCATATCGTGGGGCTATAACCATCTGAGTCCGCACCCGCCGCGGGATTTCTGAACATGCCGCCGGGATGTGAGTCGCCACCGGAGCCTCAGGACACGATCAGATTGAACGATGTCGTCTGCGAGACTCGACTCGGCGGCGTGCTGAAGTCCTACTCGCGCCGCGCAGCTTGATCACGACGATTCGCACGCCACACTCCCCTCTGACAGACACCGCAAGCTCACAGTGCGTTCAATGCTGCCAGCAAACCACTCCGGATGGTTCGCCACCACCAATTTGAACTCTTGACAGCGGACTTCGGACATCTGCTGCGCGACACTAGTTGACGATTTGCTCACCGCCGAACCTTGGAATCTCCCTCGCCGAACGACGACAGAATATTTTTACAGGACGGATTGAATCGAGCGGGGCGAAGATCAAACGCAACACGCCGGTCTCACCCAACCTGCGGGCGCACGTGGAACGGTTCATCCAAAGCCTGAAGCAGGAATGCCTCGACAAGTTCGTGATCGTGGCTGAACGGCACCTCAACCACGTCAACTGGGAATGGCGGCTGCATTACAATCGGGAACGCCCGCATGAGGCCCGCTGGCATCTGCCACCAGCGATGGAGAAGCAGCCGGAGGGCAACGAGACTGTTCGGCTGAATGACGTCATCTATTCGTCGCGGTTGGGCGGGCTGCTGAAGCATTACGAGCGGCGGGCTGCGTGTCCCACGCGGTCTGCAAAAAGTCCAGGTCCTGCCTACAGCGAATGAACACGGAGTCTTGCGATTCCGTCGCGGAAAAGGAAAGGAATTGGAGAATGTAAAGGACAGAATCGAGTTGGGGACTCTAAATGCTGACGTGGAGGGATTTGAAATCATTCGCTATCGCGCGCCGATCGTGTTGATCAATGTCGTAGATGCAGAGCAAAAGCCGGTGAAAGGATTTCTCGTGACTGCCGCATACCCTTGGGGGAAACAGCCCTTCAAACTGGTAGGGGGACAGCGATCGGATGTGGATCTTACGCGCCAGGACGATGGCCGATATCGAACGTCTCAGATGTTGCCGGACGAGGACGTCAAATTCACGGTCACGGCGCCCGGCTACGAAGCGGCCAGTGAAACCGTGCGACTGGATGAAGGCGCAACCAAAGATCTTGTGCTCTCGTTGAAGAAGTCCCCATAGATTCAAGTCGAACTGGAGCAAAGCTAGGACTCAGCTTCGTTGGTTGATCGTGCCCCTCACCCCCATCCCTTCCTCCCCGGAGTACCAGGGCGAGGGGAGATAAATCACTCGCGGGGCGTCGCGTCGATTGCCAAGGCGCAATCCATTTGTGATCGCGCTAGTTTAACTGTACGAGAGTAGCGGCGTAGGAGATTAACTGATCGAGATGACAGGAATCGTTACCCTCGTACTCTCACACCGTGCAATCGTTTTGTTAAATCGCACTAGCGCATTGCCGCACCGGCGTGCGACTTTCCCCGGGGGCCGATCTTGTCGATCGGGATGGGTTGGAATCCGAGCGTGAAGGCTGGTGAATCGGGTTGCAGTCGGTAGTCTCGGCCTGGGGCATCGACGAACTTGGGGTCAGCGATCAATGAATGCTGATCGAACCCCAGTTTCTGCCAGTCGCTGAATGATCCAATGCCGCGGATCTGCAGGGGACCGCCGGTCGTCAGATAATACAGATTTGAATCACATTCCGAGATCGACGCCTTCGCGGGCGGGGACGCGGCCAGCAGCATGGACTTGGGGTCCGAGTACCAGATGATGTTGCGACGGAAGCGGTTGTTCTGGCCACTGAGACGCAGGTCCAACTGATTGCCGCTACTGTTAATAAAGATGTTGTTTTCGACGCGGTTATTCTTCGGATCGCCGACCGGCAGCGCGACGGCTCCCAGCACGGTGGACTCGACGATGTTGCCAAACACCGTGTTCTCCGTGCCGGAGTTATCAAAGTAGATGCCCCAGGTGTAGTACGGGGTCCAGATGCGTCCCTTCGACTTGGTGCCGTCGCCTTCCCCTTTGGGATGGCGGGCTTCTGTGTAGGCACCGCAGCCGATGCAGTTGCGGATGCGATTGAAGCGGAACAGACCGCCTTGGGATAACTCGGGATCACCGGGCAGGGCGAACCAGCGATTGATCATGATCCCGCCCGTATCGGCAATCTCTTGACCCAGTTGATGCATGTCATTGTATTCCACGATGAACCGGCCGAATCCGTCCTGCATGACCATGCCTTTGTCCGACATGTCGTGGATGTGATTGTGCGCGATGACGGTGTCGACGCTATTGATCGCATACATCTGCACTCCGCCGCAGTTCTTCTTGATCCGGCCACAATGATGAATGTGATTGTCCGAAATCACATTGCGAATGAGTTTTGGATAGCCGCTGGAATTCTTCTGCAATACGGCGAGATCCGACCAGGTCTCGGCGTTCATCTCCCGTGCACTGGCCAGGACGACACCCGCACCGCCGACATCGCTAATTTCATTTCTGATGACTTCATTCCGCGAGTTGGCACCCTCCAACCTGACGCCGTCACCACCCAGCAAGACAAACTGGTTGTCCTCAATGCGGCAGCCATCACACTGCGAAAGAGTGATGCCCCCTCCCAGCAAGGCCGGCGAATGGTGTGATCCGTGCTGGTGGTCGGGGAACGGAGTTTGCGTGTGTGAAAACGTGAGGCCGGAAATGGTGATGTGCCGGAGAGGTGACTCGGGTGTGCCGCGTAATTCGATCAGCGTATCCAGCACGGGGGCGATCACGTCGCCAGGTTGCACATCGTCTTGGGGCCAGAAATAGAGCGTGCCCGTGTCAGTCCGTAGGCACCATTCGCCCGGCTGATCCAGTTCTTCCAGCACATTTTCGACGCAGAAGCGATTGCCTGCCATCAACGGCATGAAATCGAAATGCGGCCGCTGCTTCAAGGTGATCGACTGCTGGCCATTGTCTGATGCCTTGAGGGGGATGATGTCGTTGACCCAGCAGTACCACGGGAACACGTGCATTTCCGTCTGTTCCGGATGAGCCCACTGTTTTGCCGGCTGGTCGGCCACGTAGTGATGATGGTTGGGAGCAGGCGTCTCTTTATTGGGGCGAACGTCAATGAATGCCCAACCGCTATACAGTGGATCTGCCGAATCGGCATTCGGCCAGCGGGCACGTGTCTGCCGCTCGCCGCGAATAAACAACTGACGAAACTTCCACTTGCCCGCCGCCACTTCTGGCAACTGCACTTCCAAGATCTTGCCGGACGATGGTTTCCAACCCTGAATGAGCTTGCCGCCACTCAGGACCGGGTGATGGCCAGGAAAGGCCGTGTAAGTAACCGGATGTTGCTCAGTGCCGGCGTCTTCCGCAGACAGGACCAGCGATTCGTTCAAGTAGTAGGTGCCATCCAGAATCATAACCACGGCGGCCCCCGGTAGCGTGTTCGCCGCCTTGACGCCTCGAATGGCATTCCTGGCCGCAGTCAGGGTCGCAAAGGGCCCATTCTGTTTGTCGGCCGACACCGCAGGCAGCCGTCCTGACCACTTGTCGTCACCGCGTGTCGAAACATAAAACACGGTGGCCTGAGAATCGGCCGGTTCTGCTGACAACTTGACTGAGCCATTGACTGAGCACGCCAAGATCACCAGTCCGGTGATGAGCATGCGAAACGACTCGGACAAACGGAACATGCTGATGGACCCTTCATTTAGCCGTGGTTGTTGACTGTTGAGTCATGCATGGCACGTCTCACATTCCCAGTGGTAGTGAAAATCGTTTTCAACGGATACTAAGATCCTCCAATGTTTTGGTACTCAGTATACCAACGTCGAAAGCAGAATGTCGCCTCGGCCTCAGTAGACAACGACACCGTTTTGGTAGCGGTGGAGACGACCATCGCTGTCTGTGAAGTCGACGATGCCTCCCGTGGCGTTCGTGGTGAACGACTTCACGACACCGCTGAAGATGCGAGTGACGGGGCCGCGTTCGATGAACGTATTCAGTACCCCATTCGTGTCCAGGAAGAAGACTCGGTTGCCCGTTCCCAAGGCGAACGATTGCACTCCGCCAGCCTGGTAGACGATCGGCTGGTTCTCACTGAACACGTACAGATTCCCGTTGGTTCCCAGATAGAAGACGCGGTTGCCGGTCCCCAGAGCGAACGATTTGACTCCGCCAGCCTGGTGGACGACCGACTGGCCTTCGCTGAACGCATAGAGGTTGCCATTCGTTCCGAGGTAGACGACGCGATTGCCGGCACCCATTCCAAACGATTGCACTCCACCCGTCTGGTAGACGATGGGCAGACCTTCGCTGAACGCGTACAGATTTCCGTTGGTTCCCAGGTACATGACACGGTTATTTGAACCGAGGGCGAACGACTTGACGCTTACCGTTTGATAGGCGGGGCGTTGGGTTGGTGAAGTTCGGCGAGTTCCTGTTGGAAGATGGAACGGCCGGTTTCCCACCAGCGGGTCACTTCGGACAGGAGATTGTCCAGTGTGAATCGCTGGAAGCGGGTGGCCAGCGAGGCCAGAACCGTGAGAATGACACCACGTCGCTGGGCTCCGTTGGCCGTCTTGCTGGTGCGGGCTCCTTTGCGGACTTCTGCTTCGCGGCGAGCATTGCGTTCGCTGCGATTGTTTGTGGCTTCGACCGCCGGATGCTCGACGAACACGAACAGGCAGTCTGGATTGTCCATCAACTCGTTCTGCAAGCGAATGAAGTCGGCCACGTGCGGCGGGGTCTCATCGGGAATAATCCGTTCGCCGTGACGCGTGCAGAGTTGGCGGATGTGGGCGAGCAACTGCGCGGCCTTCTCCGCGCGACCGACGCTCAATCGACCGTCGCGTTGATGACGCAGCGCCTGGTGATACGTTTCGCACAACTCGTCGAGGAACGTCGCATATTCCTGGTGATCGGGGGACTGCAATGCGAGCTTGATCGCCTTGCGGATCAGATGCGCCCAACACAACTGATGCTGGGTGAACAGGCTCTTGTAAGCCGCGTAATCGTCTGTCACGCCGATCCCTGCGAACGACTCGCCGAGCACCGTCGTCGCCTCGGTCTTCGCCCGTGACACGCCACAACGAAATAGCACGTGCATCGTTGTCGAGAAGACCCACGTGTAACACGAACGCGTGCCCACTTTCCAACCGGTCTCATCAATGTAGACGATCATCTGCAACGCGATCAGCTCGGTGATCGTGTCGTATTGCTCGTCCCAGTCGGTGGCCAGTTGCTTCAACAGCGAGTCGGCTTGCGACTTCGACAATTCCAATCTCGTGAAGAACCGCAGCACCTCGCACGCATGGTCCAGCGAAACGCCAATCCAGTAATGCAGAAACGCCAGAATCAGAATGATCTCAAGGCCGTATTCGCTGCGGCTGGTACGCAACCCTGGCGGCAACGGCAGTTGCTTCGAGTCCGGCAAATCATGAATGCGATAGCCGGTGTAAACCGCCTGCCCGTCGATGATCCGCCACGCGAACTGCTCGCGACGGAAGACGCACTGCTGGTGATCGGCGTCGGGGTGATAGACATCGCACTCGGACCCAACCAGGCCCAGCTTCTGCTCCGTGGGTCGCCGTCCGGTCGATGGGCAGCGTCGCCGCTTCCGCTGGTGGCGAGCGTTCCGAGTCAGGCTGTAGTTCTCCTTGAAGACCGGCTTCTTGGCCGTCTTGGAGTCCGCCTTCCCTGCCAACAACTGCTTCAGCCGTTCGATCTCCGCATCCAGTTGCCCAATCCGATCCGCCTGCTGCTGCAACAGCACCGAAAGCTGCCGGTTCTGCTCGGTCAGCTGTCGAATCCGTTCTTTCTCGTCGTCACGGGAGTCCATTCCCGAAACCTACTCGACCACCCACAAATCACTAAGGGCGCGCTTCAAAATAAGTTG
>CAMAVF010000123.1 GCA_945861445.1 Planctomicrobium piriforme
CTGGCCTTGAAACTGGATCACACCCGTCTGAGGCTGCAATAACCCAGAAATCGTCCGCAAGGTCGTCGACTTGCCAGCCCCGTTGCCACCGATCAGCGTGACAATCTCACCGGGCTCTACATGCAGCGAAATCCCCCGCAGCGCTTGAATGGCACCGTAGGACACCCACAAATCTTTGACAGTCAGCAACGGCATTGAAGTGATCTCATTCTCAACAAGATCGGACGAAGAAGGAGTTTTTAGCCACGGTAGGCAACACCGCAAAGGATTTTCGGCCCATGGGAGGGTGAGGCTCCTGCCGAACCGCGTAGTCTTGCGACACTCGATAGACATCCGCGGCTCGGCAGGAGCCTCGCCCTCCCATCGACCTGAATCACAAATTGCACAGAAAACTCCCGCATACGATGATCCAATCCGTGTTTCATCCGTGTCCATCCGTGGCACAAAACTCTTCGTAATTCCCTCCCTCAGAATCACACAGCCTCACTCGCAGTACCCAAATAGGCCGCAATTACCTTCGGGTCATTTTGAATCATCGCCGGGGTCCCTTCGGAAATGATCACGCCATGATCGAGCACCACGATTCGCTCGCAGATCTCCATGACCAATCCCATGTCATGTTCAATCAACAAGATCGAGACGTGAAATCGATCGCGAATCTTGCGGATCGACTGGGCCAGTTCGACTTTCTCTTGAGAATTCATCCCGGCGGCCGGTTCATCGAGCAACAACACTTTGGGGCCAGTCGCCAAAGCTCGAACAATCTCCAGATGACGCTGATGCCCATAAGCCAGGCTGTCGGCTGGTTCGTTGGCTCGATCCTGCAAATCAAACAGGGCCAGCAATTCCAGGGCTTGATTGCGAATCGACTCTTCCTCGGCCTGGTGGGCGGGCGTGCGTAGCAGAGTCGCGAACAATCCGTGTGAGCTTCTCAACTGGCCCGCCAGCCGGACATTGTCGAGAACACTCAGACCGGGGAACAAGCGGATGTTTTGAAACGTCCGGGCAATGCCGGCCGCGGCGATGCGGTGCGGCTTGAGACCCATCAAGCTCCGGGATTCGAGTCGCATTTCGCCACTGTCGGGCTGATACACACCGGTCAACAGATTGAAGACGGTCGTCTTGCCGGCTCCGTTGGGACCGATCAAACCATACAACGCACCGGCGGGAAGATTCAATGAAAAACCCTGGACCGCTTTCAATCCGCCGAACGCGATGCCGATTTGATCGACCAATAACAGTGGCTTCCCACTTTCCACCTGGGCGGAGGGGGTACCAGTGTTCGGGAATGAAGGATTCGCGGACATCAGGTCTTCTTCTTCGCAGTTCGAGGACCTCGGCCGGGCCACAGTTGCCAGACCTCGTGGATGCCGAACAACCCCTGGGGCCGCACCAGCATCATGATGATCAGCAGCAACGCGTACATGATCAGGCGGTATTGTTCAAAGTCGCGCAACATTTCCGGCAGCGCGGTCAGGATTACTGCGGCGAGCATGACTCCTGTAATGGAACCACGTCCGCCCAGAACCGTCATGATCACGTAGTCAAAGGAACGCTGAAAACCGGCGTCCTTGGGACTCAGGATGACACCGGCCTCATGTGCAAATAAACCACCGGCCGCCCCCGCGAAAAAGGCCGCCAGCACGAATGCGAGAACCTTGTTGCGCGCGATATTCACGCCCATGGCTTGTGACGCAATCTCGTCCTCGCGAATCGAGATCATGGCGCGCCCGAGACTCGAATGCTTCAAGCGGTACGCGACTACCACGGTGATCGTCACGAAGGTATAGACCCAGAACAGATCGGTATATTTGGGCACGCCGTCAAATCCGACTGCGCCCCCCACGGGTGGCGGAAAGAATTGCGACCACTTGGCCGCTTTCAACGCCTCGGCATCGTCAATCACTTTGCCGGTTTGCTGCAGCACGACGCGCAGGATCTCACCGAAGCCCAGGGTCACAATCGCCAGGTAGTCGCCACGCAATCGCAATGACGGCAAGCCCACCACATAACCGGCCCCCGCAGCCACCAGTCCGCCCACGAGACACGAGACGGCGAACATCCATTCGCCAACCCCCAGGAAGCCGCCATGTCGCAGCGACGTCCCCCAGATCGACAGCGATCCGTAATACGTCAACAGGGCGGCTGCATATCCGCCCAGGGTCATGAAGCCCGCGTGACCAATCGAAAACTGACCCGTCATGCCGTTCACGATATTCAGCGACACAGCCATGATCATCGCAATGCCGATATCCATGACGATGCGCGAGTAGTATTGCCCAATCAGCCGGGGCAGCACGAAATGCAGAACGGCGGCCAGGGCGATGCCGACGGCCAGCGGCCAGAGGCCACTCCAGACAGAGGTTCGCCGACCAGCACGTGGCGACGGCGGTCCGGACTGACTGGTTGCGATCTCGGGTGCGGAGTGCGTCACGGTCACACTTTCTCCCGCACTGGAGAACCCAGCAAACCCGTCGGTCGCACCAGCAGAATGATGATCAGCAGGGCAAACACATAGACGTCTCGATAATTCGACGAGATATAGAATGCGCCGAATTGCTCGACGAAAGCAATGACAAAGCCACCCAAGACCGCACCGCGCACGTTGCCAATCCCGCCAATCACCGCCGCGACGAATGCCTTCAAGCCCAGCAGGACCCAGATCGAATGGGCTGGTTGATTTACGCCCGGATACTTCATGACGTACAAGAACCCGGCCGCAGCAGCCAGCATTGATCCCAACACGAACGTGAATGAGACGACTCGATCCACAGGGATGCCCATCAGGGAGGCGTTGTCCGTGCTGAACGAGACGGCCCGCATCGCCGTTCCCAGTTTCGTGCGGTAGACCAGATATTCCAGCACCAGCATCAACACCGCCGAGGTCGAAAAAATCATGACATCGACCAGACCAATCACGACTTCGCGATAGCCGTCGCCTCCGGGCAGCGACAATCTGAGCAAATCGATGTTTGGCAAGAGGGCGGGCATCTTCTGCGGGCTGGCACCGAATACATAATTCAGTTGCCCGACGTTCTGCAGGAGCAGCGACACCCCGATGGCGGTGATCAGCACATTCAGTCGCGGCGCACGCCGCAGGGGTTTATACGCGAACCGCTCAATCGCGAATCCCAGCAGTCCGCACAGCAGCATGGCTGCGAGCAGGATCGCGGCACCCACCCACAGCGGGGGCGCCGTCTCTGCATCGTGGGGGTTTAACCCGAGCATTGGCAGGAGTTTGATGGCCAACGCATAGCTAATCCAGGCCCCCAGGACGACGATGTCGCTGTGCGCAAAGTTGATGAACTTGAGGATCCCATACACCATGGTGTAGCCCAAAGCAATCAGCGCATACAGGCTGCCGATTGCCAGAGCCGTCAACAAGGTTTGAACAAGATCAGCCATAAGGAGGATTCAAACACCAGACTGGCTTGCATTGGTCGCCACGCTCGCCAGAGCGTGGGTGAGTCGTCATTCAAAAACATCGACTTCCGTCCCCAGCCCTACTTGTCTGGCTGAATAGTGCTCACAAATTTCGGCTTGCCGTTCCTCATCTCCAGCATCACCGCGGGCTTCACGGCATTGCGATCCTTGTCGATGGAGATCTTCCCGGTGACCCCGTCAAAATCCTTGGTCTTGGCCAGTTCCGCCGCGATGTCGGCTCCGGCCAGACTCTTCGACCGTTTCATCCCTTCAAACAGAATCCGAGCCGCATCGTAGCCCAGAGCAGCCAACCCATCGGGCGTGGCGTTGTACTTGGCCTGATACTTCTTAATGTAGTCCTGAACGCGCGGATTGGGATCTTCTGGCGAATAATGGTTCGAATAGAAACAACCGTCGAGGGCCTTACCGGCAATCTCACCCAGCTTGGAAGAATCCCAACCGTCCCCTCCCAGCATCGGCGTCTTGATCCCGAGTTTTCTGGCCTGCAAGGCGATATTTCCGACATCGGTGTAATAGCCAGGGATGAAGATCACATCCGGCCCGCTGCTGCGGATCGCGGTCAACTGAGCGGAAAAATCCTGGTCTCCAGCCTGATAGGTTTGCTTGGTCGTCATCTTGCCGCCCAACGCCACGAAGGCTTTTTCGAACTCTTCCTCCAGCCCCACGGAATAGGGTGACGCCTGATCCGTCAGAGTTGCGGCTCTCGACGCAATCAAATCGTCACCTCGAGCAAATTTCGCACAGACTGAACCCTGAAAGGGGTCGATGAAGCAGACCCGAAAAATCATGTCGCCGATCTTGGTAACCTTGGGATTGGTGGACGACGGGCTGATCATCGGCACGCTGTTTTCCTGACAGATGGGAGCGCCCGCCAGTGACAATCCCGAAGCGACTTCCCCCAGCACGGCAGTCACCTTGTCGCTGGTGACCAACCGCGTCACTACGGTACCAGCCTCGCGGGCATCACCCTTGTCATCGTAGGTAATCAATCGCACTTTTTTGCCGTTGATACCCCCCGCGGCATTCACTTCCTCGATTGCCAGCTTGATCCCGTTATCCGTCGATTGGCCAAATGTGGCTTCTGAGCCACTCATCGAACCGAAATGACCGATGACGATTTCGTTCGAATTGGACGAGTTTGAAGGGCAACCGGGAAGGGTGATCCCAAATAGGGCGAGGAGCAGCAGGAGCGGCAAAAACGAACCAATTCCGGCAAAACGGTGTCCCGAAACGGAGGGGCGGCTGTGCATGTACGCTCTCTTCTCGAACGTGGGATGGATGGCTTGGAAAGACGAGCTCTGACTCGGAATTCCGCCTGAGCACACTGAAACGGCAACGCAAATGCGGACCGCTGGAAACTCCTGGAGTCCTCCACAAGTACCAGAATGATTCTAGAGTTGCGGAGCCTCGTGAGTATATCGGACGCCGCGATTGAATCTCAAGAGTGTTAACCGGATCCGAAGGCGTCCTACGGTTGCAAATCTCCGGTTCCCATAAGTCCCATGTGTCCCATTCGTCCCATCAGTCCCATCAATTTCATCAGTGTGCCTGAATTCAATGGGACTGATGGGACGCATGGGACTTATGGGACCAATGGGAATGATGCCCCATGGTGGAAGACTTTTACGGCTCAAGATGGCATTTCGACGAAACTCAACCATTTGCTGAACTTGGCTTTGCGTCGCCGATCTGATCAGGTATACTGCCCCGGTCACACGGTTTGTGACAAGCAGAGACAAAATGCAAGTGTGACGCCCTACGGGTCGATCTTCTCGCCCGCCCCAACCTGCGCGGCTGTGCCTTTCCAGTAAGTGCCAGCCTTCGATCTTGTGGCTATCTGTTGCCGAGCGGTGGGGTGTGAAGCGGTCTTGTTGCCACTTCAATTGTTCCCGCCTTCAAGTTTTTCGAGCGGGAGTGCAGCAATGCCACAGGGAACGATTAAGAAGCTGGTCAACGGTAAGGGTTTCGGATTCATCAAGTGCGACGGGGACGACCTGTTCTTCCATTCATCGGAAGTCAAGGGCACCACCTTCGAGCAACTGCAAGAAGGCCAGAAGGTCGAATACGATGTCGGCCGCGGCCAGAAGGGTCCCTGCGCCACCTCGGTTCGAGTCTCTGAATAAGACTTCATCGACAGCGAATGCCGGACAGATGACGGCAACTCATACTGAAAACGCCTCTGGGATCGCAGATCCTTGGGGCGTTTTTTCGTTTCGCGGGGAAAGCAGTCAGTGAGGTCAGGCACCTGAAGGACGAAACATGAACTTGAAGCCTTTGCTGCAAACGATTCTTAGCGGCTATTCACTTCCACTCGACGGACTTCATGGCGTGGCACACTGGGCGCGAGTCCTCGAAAATGGATTGCGCGTGGGGCGCGAAACAGGAGCCGATTTGGAGGTCGTCGCGCTCTTCGCTGTCTTGCATGATTCGCAACGGATCAACGAGGGAACGGATCCGGATCACGGGCCGCGTGCCGCCGAGTTTGCGAAGTCGTTGCGTGGCGGGTTGATCGAGCTATCCGACCATGCCTTCCAACTGCTGTACCGTGCCTGCGAAGGCCACACTTACGAACTGGATCATTCGGACGTCACGATTCAGACCTGCTGGGATGCCGATCGTCTCGACTTGGGACGCGTCGGAATCATGCCACATCCCAGTCGCCTCTGTACCGACTATGCCAAGCTGCCGAAAACAATTCGCTGGGCGGACGGGCGAGCGTCCTTCGGGGTGGTACCCGAGCTAGTCCTCGTCGAATGGGACATTGATCTCTCATGAACTGCGATCTTGCCGCCCTCGTTGACTCATACTCGGCATCCACTGTTTCGCACATATAACGGGATCCTGATACAATTCCTGCGGAGTTGACCGCAGTGGTCTCGGCCAGTGCGGAAGGCGTTTCCAACATCCACTTGAAGATTGAGGCCCTCACATGATCCGTGACTTTGCCAGTTGGGGAGCAACCTGTTTCCTGTTTGCGATGCTGTCGGGGCTGGCCTCTGGTGACGAGGCGCCCAAACCACTCACCAAGACGACCTATGTCTACAAGAAGGTCGGCGACGTGGAAGTTCAGGCAGACGTCTATCGCCCCGCCGGCACGGAACCGAGGCCGGTCGTCGTCTGGATTCATGGCGGAGCGTTGATCGTTGGCAGCCGGTTGAGTATTCCCAAGAACATTCTCGAACTGTGTACGCGCGAGCGACTGATCATGGTGTCGATTGACTATCGGCTGGCTCCCGAAGTCAAGCTGCCCCAGATCGCCACGGACTTGAAAGACGCGTTCCGCTGGCTGCACGAACAGGGCCCGAAACTCTTCCAGGCCGACACCAGTCACATCGTCGTGACGGGTGGTTCGGCGGGTGGGTTCCTGACCATGTTGTCTGGCGCGATCGTGAAACCCAAACCTCAGGCGCTGCTGGCGTATTGGGGTTATGGCGATATCGACGGACCGTGGGCGATGGCCACCTCCAAGCATCACGGCATGAATTCGCCCGAGGACAACAAGCTCGGTCTCGCGTCAGTGAGCCACGGTAAGGTCTGGACGAACTCGGATGATCCCCTGGTTCAAAAGGGACGCGGCTTGTATTACCGTGGGCTGCGGCAGACGGGTGCCTGGTCGCGCGAAGTCACGGGAGTCGACGCGGCGAAGGAACCGGGCAAGCTTGATCCCTATTGCCCTGTGAAGTTGATCACCAAAGATTATCCGCCCATCTTGATGATCCACGGGACTGCTGATACCGACGTCCCGTATTCCTGTTCGAGCGATATGGCGCGTGAACTGAAGAAGCATGGCGTCGTCCACGAACTGATCACGATACCCAATGCCGAACACGGCCTGCGGGACGGCGATCCACAACTGATCGCCAAGGCGAACGCGCGAGCCCTGGAATACATCCTAGAACATGCGACCGGTAAGAAAGCTGCCGCCGGTGCCGCGGTCGACAAGCAGGTTGCCGCACAACTGGCCGCCATCGCTCAAGCCGGTCCGCAAGGGGCGGGTTCGGAAAATGCCCGAGCCGCTCAGATGGAGTTGTCGAAGCGCGGAGTGGAGATTCTGCCCGAGCTACTGATTGCGATGGATACGCAAAACGTCGTCGCGGCGAATTGGTATCGGATTGTGTTTGAGCAAATTGTGGCACGCGCGAAGCAGCAACCGAACGTCGTGTGGCCGGTCCCATTTTTTAAGGAATACGTCAGCGATGCCAGTCGAGTGGGCCGGCCGCGGCGGCTGGTCCTGGCACTGCTGGATGAGTTCGAACCCAATTTCTCCACCACCTGGTATCCCACGCGATTGGCCGACCCGGCGTTTCGCCACGAAGCTGTCACCCGGACACTCGCTGCTGGTGAGCAGGCGCTGAAAGCCAAGGACAATGCAGCGGCGAAGGCCGAGTTTCAAAAGGCGTTTGAAAATGCTCGGGACAGTTCCCAAGTCGTCCAGGCCGCAGACAAATTGCGTGCTCTGGGCGAGACCCCGGATGTCGTCAGTCACCTCGGGTTGATTGCCGACTGGTGGCTGGTAGGCCCCTTCGATGCCCCCGAGAAAACCGGCTTCAGCAAGGTCTTCGAACCGGAAAGCAAAGTCGATCTGCAGGCCAAGTACGCAGGGCAGGGGGGGACCGAGATTGCCTGGATCAAGCATCACACGCCAGACAATCTGGGGCAATTGAATCTGATCAGCGCGATCAGCCAGACGCGCGAAGCGGTGGCCTATGCATATACCGAAATCGAAGTCCCCCAGCCGTTTGAAGGCCAACTGGGATGCGGTGCCGACGACAATTGCACCGTCTGGCTCAATGGCAAGAAGGTCCTGGCCCGCGAACAATGGCTCAACGGCACCCGCTTCGATCGCTTCGTCACACCGATCAAGCTCACAGCGGGCCGCAACACACTCTTAGTGAAAGTCTGTCAGGGACCGCAGCATAAGGACCCGGAAGTCTCCAATAACTGGTCCATGCAGGTGCGGTTGTGTGATAATCAAGGCAAGGGAATTCCATTCAAGGTCATGAAGTAACTCACGAAGTAGGATCCATCAGCATATGCCCCATCAAATCATCCGCATCTGGCTGGTCTGTCTCGTGCTCGCCGCCGTCTTGATTTCGCCGGTTCATGCCGAAAACTGGCCCGGCTGGCGTGGCCCGCAACGGACAGGAATCACCACCGATACAGGCGTCGTGACGCACTGGTCGCCGACCGACAATGTTCTCTGGAAGACGCCCCTCCCCGGCTCGGGAATCTCCAATCCGATCGTCTGGGAAGATCACGTCTTCGTCACGGCGTCGGAGGGACGAGATCAAGGCGAACTGCATGTCATCTGCCTGGACCGGAAGACCGGAACAGAGCGCTGGCACCAGCGGCTGTGGGGCACGGCTCCGACGCTGTTCTATTATGCCCCCAGCGGCATGGCGAGCCCGTCGCCCGTTACCGACGGCAAGCATCTGTGGACCTTCTTCGGCACGGGAGACGTCTTCTGTTTCGACACGGACGGCGGCCTGGTCTGGCACCGAGCACTGGCCGACGAATACGGCGCCTTCGAGAATCGCTTCGCGGCCTCCAGTTCACCCTTGTTGTTTGAAAAAACGCTCATCCTGCAATGCGACCATTACGGGGCTTCGTATGTCATCGCGCTGGATCAAGACACCGGCAAGAATCAGTGGAAGGCCGATCGTCCTGAAGTCTGGCTTTCCTGGTCGTCACCGCAACTGGTCCCCGTCGGCGATCGTTTCGAGCTAGTCGTGCTGGGCTCGGAGAAGTTGGATGGCTACGACCCCCGTTCCGGCAGCCGGCTGTGGACAGTGCGTGGCCTGTCGCGTGAATGCGTTCCCACCCCCATTCTGGGCAACGGCCTGTTGCTGGCGGTGAGCGGTCCGAACGGTGCTCATGTGGCGATCAAACCAGGCGGATCAGGCGACGTGACCGAATCGCACGTGGCCTGGCGCAATGATCGCGGTACATCGTTTGTCCCCTCGGGAATCGTCTTGCACGACCGCTACTACCTCGCCGACGACAAAGGCATCGCCTCCTGTTTGGAAGCCTCCACGGGCAAACTGCTGTGGAGAAAGCGTCTCGGAGGCAAGTTTACCGCCTCACCCGTGGCAGCCGAGGACAAGCTGTTCTTCACCAACGAATCCGGCAGCACTCTGATACTGGACGGCAGCAAAGCCGACTACACCGAACTGGGCCGCAACGAGCTCGGGGAAGATGTCCTGGCCTCAGCGGCGATTTCGAACGGCAGAATTTATTTGAGGACAACAAAGCATTTGTTTTGTTTGGGAGTGAAATAAGACTTGCCGCTACACCACATTCGGAAACGATCCAGATACAAATACACGACCGGCGTCGTATAGAGCGTCAGCATCTGGCTAAAGATCAGCCCGCCGACGATGGCAATTCCCAGCGGCTGTCGCAGTTCGGCCCCGTTGCCGGCACCGATCGCCAGCGGCAATCCCGCCAGCAGGGCCGCCATCGTCGTCATCGTGATGGGGCGGAACCGCAAAATGCAGGCTTCGAAGATCGCGTCCTCGGGGGACTTGCCGTGATTGCGTTCGGCCTCCAGGGCGAAGTCAATCATCATGATCGCATTCTTCTTCACGATTCCAATCAACAGCAGAATGCCAATCAACGCCATGACACTCAATTCTGTTCGGCAGACCAGCAAGGCCAGTAACGCACCGACCCCCGCCGACGGCAGGGTCGATAGGATCGTCAGGGGATGAATGTAACTTTCATAGAGCATCCCCAATACGATATAGACAGTTACTAACGCGGCCAGAATCAACAGTGGCTGGTTGCTTAACGAAGCCTGAAAGGCCTGAGCCGTGCCGGAAAACTTGCCTTGTATGCTCTCGGGCATACCGAGTTGCCTTGAGACTTGTTCGATCTGGGGAATGACTTCGCCCAGCGACGTTCCTGGAGCGAGATTGAAAGAGATCGTCGCCGAGGGAAACTGGCCGGAATGATTCGCCGACAACGCCGAACTTTTAGAAGTCTGCCGATAGAGCGTTTTCAACGGGATCTGAGCATCGTTCTGGCCACGTACAAAGATATGCCGCAACGAGTCCGGATTCTGCGAAAAGCTATCCTCAACCTGCATGACCACATGATACTGGTTCAGTGACTTATAAATCGTGGAGACCTGCCGCTGCCCGAAGGCGTCGTAGAGCGTGTTGTCGATGGTCGACAGGGTAATGCCCAGTTGAGCCGCCATCACGCGATCAATCTCGAGTCGGGTCTGCAGACCGTTGTTCTGTTGATCGGTATTCACGTCGACCAGCCCGGGAATCTTACGCATTTCACGCACCAGCTTGGGATTCCATTCGCTCAATTCTTCCAGGCGATCCCCGCGCAGGCTGTATTGAAATTGGGCACCACTCGCCCGGCCCCCGATCCGCAGATCCTGCACCGCCTGCAACACCAGCGTCGCACCCGGAATTTTCGAGGCTTTTTCGCGAATTCTCAACATGACTTTGTCGGCGGGCAGCTTCCGTTCGTGCAGCGGCTTGAGCGACACAAACATGCGGCCAGAGTTTGTCGCTCCACCCATGCCGCCGCCACCGATCGACGCCGTCACGCCCGACACGGCGGGATCTTCGCTGATTGCGGCAGCGAACATCTCCAACAAGCGAGCCATCGATTTGAACGACGTGTCCTGGTCAGCCTGCAGACTGCCAGTCAAGCGACCTGTATCCTGTTGAGGGAAAAAGCCCTTGGGAACAATAATATACAAATAGATGGTCAAGCCGACGGTCGACAGTGTCACCAACAACGTGAGCGGTTGATGTCGCAACACGATCCGCAGCGTCGACTCGTACCAGCCCAGGATCCAGTCGAAAAACCGTTCGCTGATCGCGTAGATCCGTCCATGACGCTGATCTTTCTTGGACTTCAGCATGTAGGCGCACATCATCGGTGTCGTCGTCAGCGACACCACCAGCGACACCGCAATCGCCACGGACAACACGACAGCAAATTCACGGAACAGGCGCCCGACAATGCCCCCCATCAGCAGAATGGGAATGAACACGGCGACCAGCGAAATGCTGATCGACAGGACCGTGAAGCTAATCTCCTGGGCCCCTTTGATCGAGGCTTGCAGGGGGGTGAGGCCTTCGTCCAGATGACGGGCAATATTTTCGATCACGACGATGGCGTCATCCACCACGAACCCCGTGGCAATGGTCAGGGCCATCAGCGAGAGATTGTCCAGGCTATAATCGGCCAGGTACATCACGCCAAATGTGGCGATCAGCGACACGGGAACGGCGACACTGGGAATCAATGTGGCACGCCAGTCTCGCAGAAACAGAAACACCACCAGGATCACCAGGCCGACCGACAGCAGCAGCGTAAACTGAACGTCCTCCAGAGACGCACGAATAGTGGCGGTCCGATCCATCGCGACCGACAAATTCATGTCGGCGGGAATCTGGGCATCGAGTTGCGGGAGAAGATTGCGAATGCGATCCACGGTGCCGATGATGTTCGCGCCCGGTTGGCGGAAGATCATCACCGTGATCGAGGGCTTGCCATTGGCGATCCCGAAGGCGCGAATGTCCTCGACCGAATCGGTCACCTTCGCGATATCCTGCAAACGGACCGGCGCACCGTTCCGATAAATCACAATCAGCGGGGCATATTCCTTGGCCTGAAACAACTGGTCCGTCGACATCAGCGACCAGGAACGCGTCTCGTCGTTAATACTCCCTTTCGGCCGATTCGCATTGGCCGCGCCGAGGGCCAAACGCACATCTTCCAGCCCAATGCCATAGTGGTTCAGGATTGTGGGATTGATATCAACGCGGACCGCCGGTGCCGATCCACCGCCAACCATGACCTGCCCGACACCTTGCACTTGCGCGAGCTTCTGCTGCAGGATCGTAGCAGCCACGTCATACATCCGCGGCTTGGTATAGGAGTCGGAGGTCAGCGCCAAGATCATGATCGGAGCGTCGGCCGGGTTGACTTTGCGATACGACGGGTTGTTCGGCAGATTGGCGGGCAATTGACCACGCGCGGCATTGATCGCCGCCTGAACGTCACGCGCTGCGGCGTTGATGTTGCGATCGAGATCGAACTGCATCGTGATGGAGGTCGACCCCAGCGAACTCGCCGAGGTCATCTCGGTGACGCCGGCAATCCGTCCAAACTGCCGCTCCAACGGTGTTGCCACGGCAGACGCCATCGTATCGGGACTGGCACCGGGCAGATTCGCGCTGACTTGGATCGTGGGGAAATCGACCTGCGGCAAAGGCGAAACCGGCAGCAGCGTATATCCGAGCACACCTGCCAGCGTGATGGCAATCGTCAGCAGCGTTGTGCCGACGGGACGGTGAATGAAGGGAGTCGACAGACTCATGCTTCAGCCTCCGTTGCCGTCTGGGCGACATCGCCCTCGGGAACATAGACGGCTTCGGTCCGCAGCCCGAAGTAGGCCCCAATCTGATCGAACCACAAGTAGATCACCGGTGTCGTATACAGCGTCAGCAACTGACTGAAAATTAGACCGCCGATAATGGTGATCCCCAATGGACGACGCAACTCGGACCCGGTACCGTGCCCCATCGCCAGGGGAACCGCCCCCAGCAAGGCCGCCATCGTCGTCATCATGATGGGCCGAAACCGCAACAGACAGGCTTCGAAAATCGCTTCGCGTGGCGACTTGTTCTGATTGCGCTGAGCATCCAGGGCGAAGTCGATCATCATGATGGCATTCTTCTTGACGATGCCGATCAGCAGGACGATGCCGATCAAGCCAATGACGCTCAAATCGAGACCACAGATCAGCAGGGCCACCAGCGCACCAACACCCGCAGAAGGGAGCGTGGACAAGATCGTGATGGGATGCACGTAGCTCTCATAGAGCACCCCCAAGACGATATAAACCGTCACCAGCGCGGCGAGAATCAGTAGGGGAGTGTTCTTCAAGGAGGCCAGAAACGCTTCCGCTGTCCCTTGGAATCCACCGACGATACTTGCCGGCAGGCCCAGTTCCTCCTTGGCCTTGGCAATGGCTTCGACGGCCTCACCCAGTGAAACACTGGGGGCCAGATTAAATGATACGGTCACGACGGGGAACTGCCCCTGATGATTCACCGTCAACGGCGCCGTCGACTCTTCCAGTCGAGTAAACGTGCTCAGCGGAACGACGCCGCTATTGGGTGGGCGGATATAGATTTCACTGAGATCGCGGGGAGCATTGCGGAACTTCGGCTTCACCTCGAGGATCAGGCGATATTGATTCAACTGCGTGAACATGATCGAGATCTGACGCTGACCGAAGCCATCGTAGAGGGCATCATCGATCATCTGAGGAGTGACCCCCAGGCGTGACGCCATGTCGCGATCAATGACGACCCGCATCAGCAGACCGGCGTTTTGCTGATCGGTGGCCACGTCCCGCAACTGCGGCAGATCTTGTAACTTGGCGACGAATTTCGGTGCCCACTCTCCCAGCTCCGCGGCATCGGGATCTTCCAGGCTGTATTGATATTGGGTACGGCTGACACGCGTTTCAACGGTCAAATCCTGCACCGGCTGCAGGAAAAGCCGAATCCCCGAGACTTTCTCCAATTGTGGTTGCAACCGGCGAATGATGTCCGTGGCACTTAGGTGACGTTCGGCCAATGGCTTGAGATTGATCTGAATGCGCCCGCTATTCACCGTGGTATTCGTGCCGTCGATACCGATAAAGCTCGACAGGCTATCCACCGCGGGGTCCTGCAGAATGGCTCGATTGAGTTCCAGTTGCCGCTGTGCCATTGCGGCGAATGAAATGCTTTGCGGCGCTTCGGAAATCCCCAGAATCACGCCGGTATCCTGCACCGGAAAGAACCCCTTGGGAACGATGACGTAGAGATAAACGGTCGCGATCAGTGTCACCCACGATACGATCATCGTTGAAGTCTGGTGACGCAAGACCCACTTCAGGGTCTCGCCGTACATCCAGATGACCGACTCGAAGCAGTATTCGGACATCTGATACATGCGGCCGTGTTTGTTCGGGTCCACGTGCTTGAGCAACTTCGCGCACATCATCGGCGTCAACGTCAGCGACACCACGGCCGAGACCAGGATCGTTACGCTCAGCGTCACGGCAAACTCGCGGAACAAGCGGCCGACGATGTCCCCCATGAACAACAACGGAATCAATACGGCAATCAGCGAAACACTCAGCGAGACAATCGTAAAACCGATCTGGGCCGATCCCTTGAGGGCAGCTTCCAGCGGCGAGTCCCCCTCTTCGATGTAACGCATGATGTTTTCAATCATCACGATCGCATCATCGACCACGAAGCCGGTAGAGATCGTCAGCGCCATCAAGGTGAGGTTATTCAAGCTGTAGTCGAGCAGGTACATCACCGCGAAGGTCCCGATCAATGACAACGGTACGGCGACGCTGGGAATGATCGTGGCATAGACGTTGCGCAGGAACACGAAGATGACGAACACGACCAACGCAATCGTCAGCAGCAGTTCGAACTGCACATCTTCGACCGAGGCGCGAATAGTCAGTGTGCGGTCGGTCAGAATTTCAATCGATACGGTGGCCGGAAGCGAATCCTTAAGCTGCGGCAACAGTGCCTTGATTCGATCCACGACCTCGATAATGTTTGCGCCCGGCTGCCGCTGAATGTTCAAGATCACGGCAGGTGTCTCGTTCATCCAGGCCGCCTGCCGGATGTTCTCGACGTCGTCCACGACATCGGCCACATCCGACAACTGAACCGGAGCCCCGTTGTGATAGGCCACGATCAGCTTGCGATACTGTTCGCTGGTGAAAAGCTGATCGTTGGCACCGATCGTGTAGGCTTGCCGCCGACCGTCAAAACTTCCCTTGGCCTGATTGACATTCGCCGCGGCCACGGTCGTGCGCACGTCTTCCAGATTCAATCCCAGGTTCGACAATGCGGTCGGATTGGCTTGAATTCGAATGGCCGGCTTCTGGCCACCGCTGATGCTGACCATTCCCACGCCGCTCAACTGTGAGATCTTCTGGGCCAACCGCGTGTCAGCAAGGTCTTCGACCTTGGAGAGCGGCAGCTCTTTCGACGACAACGCCAGCGTCAGGATGGGAGCGTCTGCGGGATTTGTCTTGGTATAGATGGGCGGGTTCGGCAGGTCGCGCGGCAAGAAAGTCGAAGCCACGTTGATCGACGATTGAACTTGTTGTGCCGCAACGTCGATGTCCAGTTCAAGGGCGAAGCGCAGCGTGATCACCGAGCAGCCTTCCGAGCTGGTCGAAGTCATCTGGGTCAGTCCCGGCACTTGCCCGAACTGCCGCTCCAGCGGGGCCGTCACCGACGATGCCATGACATCGGGCCCGGCACCCGGATAAAAGGTGACGACCTGGATCGTCGGATAGTCCACCTGGGGCAGGGCGGAGACCGGCAACATCCGGTAGGCAATCATTCCCGCCAGCAGAATCGCCACCATGAACAACACAGTGGCGACGGGGCGCAGGATGAAGGGACGAGAAATATTCATCGCGCGGCCCGCGGGCTGGCCGATTTCGCATCGGCCCGAGGACCGCCCTCACCCTTCCCGGCCTTATCCACAGTGCCGTTCCCCTTGGCATTGGTATCGCGAGTCGCCACCTTGGCCTTGTCGTGCAACTTGTCGACCCCTTCTGTTACGACAATCTCACCCGCCTGCAGTCCATAATTGATCGTGGTCTCAGCCCCCTCGGCGGGCCCGATCGTCACGTCTCGCTTTTCGACAGTTTCATCGGACCTGACGACATACACGTACGTCGAATCTGGACCTCGTTGAATGGCGGCTGACGGCACCACAATCGCATTCTGTTTGGTATCAACCAGCAATCGTGTGTTGACAAACTGGTTCGGGAACAAGGAATGGTCTTCATGATCAATGATGGCCTTGAGACGCAATGTGCCCGTCGCGGGGTCCACCTGACTATCGGTCGCCAGCAATTTGCCCGTCGCCCACTTGGTCCTGAAATCACGATCATAGGCGTCCACGGTCAGTTCGTGCCCCTCGCGCATGCGTTTCTGAACATCGATGATGTTGTCCTGAGGAATCGTAAAGACGATGGCAATCGGCTGCAGTTGAGTGATGACGGCCAGGCCGTTCGGATCATTGGCCCGAACAATGTTGCCGGCATCCACCAATCGCAAACCGATGCGACCCTCAATGGGCGACACAATCCGGCAATAAGTCAGTTGTAACTCGGCATTGGCCACCAGCGCCTGATCCGTTTTGATCGTCCCTTCAGTCTGCTGCACGATGGCCACCTGATCATCCAATTCTTGCGCCGTGACCGATTTCGTCGCAACGAGACGCTCATAGCGTGCCAGGGTCGACTTCGCGGCCTTCAGGGTGGCTTCATCTCGTGCCAACTGACCGGCCGCCTGATCGCGCTGAATCTCGAACGGCCGGGTATCAATCTCCGCCAGCAAATCGCCCACGTGGACCATCTGACCTTCGGTGAACGCCACCTTCGTCAGCTCACCTTCGACGCGGCTGCGAATCGTCACCGTCTTGAGCGCCGTCACCGTTCCCAGTCCATTGAGATACAAGTCCAGATCCCGCTTCTTGACGACCGCCGTGACGACGGGGATCACTCGAACGGGTTTGGTCGCCTTGGCATCCGCCCTATTCGCCGATACCAACTGTGCCACCCTAGGCCACCACTGCCCCTGGTAATACCAGCCCGCGCCTGCCGCGGCAGCTATGACCACCAGGAGAGCGAGCCATGCGCCTCCGCCCCTTCGCGGCATGGGTTCTTGCGGATCAGGCTGAGTCTCAGGCACGGGCTGATTAGTCCCTGGAATGCGTTCGGTCACCACACGCTCGGAGGATGGCGCAGGACGACCTTTTACGGGGTCAGGCACCGGAACCGGCGGGGAAACGGGAACATTCGTAAGCATCTGATGAATACCTCAAAAGATGGCGTGCTGGCAGGTTGCACTCGCAAATTCGATCAGGCAGGACATTCGCA
>CAMAVF010000124.1 GCA_945861445.1 Planctomicrobium piriforme
GTGAACCGAACCGATCACCGTGTCTTGCCGGAGACGATTTGTCTGCAAGTGGCCACTTCAACAGGAGAAACGGTCGAGCGTCCGATTTGGATCATCAGAATCGAGCCTGGCGGACAACGATCGGGCGTCTACATCACGATTGATCCAGAATCTTTCTGGCGTCACATTTTTCTGTCAACAATGATCAATGTGCAGTCCAGATTCCGACTTACGACCCGAACGACCTCGGTGGTTGTCCGGGTTTGGGTTGACCGGGTGTGGGTTGCCCGGGTTTGGGTTGCCCGGGTTTGGGTTGCCCGGGTTTGGGTTGCCCGGGTTTGGCGGCTGCTGGCTTGGCGATGGGGGCGGGGGGAGGACTCGACTTCACTGCGGAATCGGGCAAAGTCTTTCGCTCGCGACGCAACTTGACCAGTTCGTCCGGGGCAATCAAAAACGTCCCCTTGCGGAAAACGGCGCGAATCTTTCCCAGGTCGATCATGGCCCGGATCTCTGCCTCCGGAATGCCAAACTCAGCGGAGACTTCACGTAGCGTCTTGGTGGGCAGCGGCATCTCAATCCCTCCTGTACGGTGCGACAATGTGACAGCAGCCTGCCGATGCGGATGTCGGCGAATCGGAACAGCAGTTGTGAACGGTAAGAAACAGGTTGGTCATTCCTTGTCCGAGATTGGTCTTATGTTACGAGAGAATGGGCGGCATTCAAATCGGCCGAGGGAAAAAGGATGGGGAATGTGTTTGGTGTTTGGTGTTGGGGGTGATCTGGCATTTCGCTACCATCCTACTCCGTTACTCTCACACCAAACACCAAACACACAACACCAAACACCCACTTGTCGATTGCCCCTCTTCAGCGTTCAAACTATAGTGGCGAATCGCATCCATTCGGGGATGCTGTTGCGTTGAGATCACCCTCTCCTGCGGAGAAAGAGCCCAAAATGTCGCTGCCGGCCTGGTTCGAGGACTTGAAGAAGTATGATACGCCGACGATTTGCAATGCCATCGAGCTGTTCGATGTGCGCCCCCGCCATGTCGGCTTCATGAACGACACGATCAAAGCCTGTTTTCCCAAGATGCCCCCCATGGTCGGTTACGCGGTGACCTCCACGTTCCGCAGCATGGCACCCCCGCGTGGTGGCGATGTCTATGCCAGCATGAGCGACCAGGTCGCCTCGTATGCCAAGCTGTCGGGACCGGCCGTCATGGTCTATCAGGACCTGGATGTCCCCATCGTCTCCGCCACCTTTGGTGAAGTCATGTGCTCCACCTACAAGGCGTTTGGTGCTGCAGGCTTGATCACCTCGGGAGCGGGTCGCGATCTGGACCAGGTGGAAGCATTGGGTTTCCCGACCTTCACGACAGGCTCGATTTGTTCGCATGGCTATTGCCATACGCTGGCAGTGAATATCCCCGTGGTCGTGGGTGGGATCTGCATTTACCCCGGCGACTTGATTCACGGCGATCTCAACGGAGTCTCTACGATCCCTGCAGAAATTGCCTCGGAAGTCGCGGGCGTCTGCCAGGAATTGATGACTGCCGAACAGATCATTCTCGACTACCTGAAGGGGCCGAGTATCAATCCCGCTGGCTTCGGCGAGGCCCGCAAAGCCTGCATGGAGATGATGGGCGCGACCGGTCGGCGATTGAAGAAAAAGTAAACTGGTGTCTTTTCAAGGCTAAAAGTTCGGGTGCCACTGGCTGTGCCAGTGCTTTTCGGACAGCCGAAAGACTATCGGCACTGGCATAGCCAGTGGCACCCAACCCGAAGTTTCATTAATTCAAGTCGGGTGTGATTCCGGTGCGTTACTTAGGGGGCTTCAATACTTTGATTTGAATTTCGATCTCGGGACTCTTGACCGGCAAGTTGCCCGACAGGGGATCGGGCGGGCCGGTGGCGAGCAGCTTGATCCCCTTGATTTCCTCGGCCGCGAAGTTGACAGGAATCTTGATCTCGAGGGTGAAGTCGGTCTGGTCGGCCTTGATCACGGCATTGGCGGCAGTCACTCCCGCTGGCAGTCCGACTACACTGACCGTGACATCACCGGCGTATCCCGCTGAGCGTTCGATCTTCGCAACCAATTTGACCGTGGCCCCGGCGGCTGGATCGAGTGTCGCGTCCAGCGCCGGCGGGCTGGTCAGTTTGATGGCCAGGGGATTGAGAACCTCCAGTCGACGGACCGGAGCATAGGCTGTCCTGAGAACGACATTACGGTCGATGCTGAGTAATTCGGCACGGACGGAAATGTCGCAGACGGCGTCCAGCAACGTCGAGGGTACGACCAGTGACAGTGCCGGCTGGTAGGTGGCTTTGGCCTCCGCCTCACGGAGTACCGCTGCTGCAGCCGTTTGCTTGGCAGTGATCTCGACGAGCTTGGCATCGGCCGTCACCTTCGCATCACCTTGTGCCGCAGCGGCCACTTGCGTGGCTTCCGCGTGCAGTTTGGCAATAGGAGCCAAGGCGTCGCCTGCGGCCTTCACCGCCGGATCCAGCGGGACCTCAACGACTTGCTCCAGACGCACGGTCTGGGGCAGATTCGGCTGCCCATTCACTTTGGGGAGCAGTTGCGATGTGACCAACACCAGACGCACCGGACCGTATGTCGAACCGGGGCGTATCAGCTTGAGCGGAACGGGCTTCTTGGAAGCCAGTACCAACTGCGGAAGGGAACCCTCATCCGACCAGGCGATCTGGAAGGGAGTCGCAAGCTTGCCCGTCGATGCCAGGGCCAATCGCTCGCGCAGCCACGACGGAGTGCGATCATCGGCCGTGGCTTCGATATTGATCGCCTTGACCAGAGTCCCATCGGGCGACTGGGCTTTGAGTCGCGTCAGCAGTTGGGTTGGCGCTTCGCTCGTATTTAAGAACGTCACCAGAGTGCCGTTCGATCCCGCGGGAATCTCGGTCCCTTGAACGGCGACGCCCGCTGGCAGACCGGCCAGTTGCAATTGGAGCGGCCCGATATATCCACGGCGATTGACGGTCGCTTCGAGGACCTGGGGCTCGCCAGCGGGAATGTTGACCACATCGGTCCTAATGGTCAGATCGAATGTCGGCCGTGGTGTGTCCGTCAATGTCACCACCAATCGGTAGACGGCTTCTTCATTCGCCAGATCGACCGTATCGCGAATTCCAAACTCAATTGCCTCCACACCGGCGGGAACAACGAATTCCAGACGTGGATCGAGCGTGTTCGTGGCGTCGTCGCTGCCGGCCAGCACGGCGCCTTGCTTGTTTTTCAATTCCAAGGAGGCATCGATCCGCGATCCGATACGCTCGGCGAAGATCTCACAAGTCAGCTTCATGCCGGGTGTCACGGGAAGCAGGTAGCGATCCTGTTGCCCCGGCGCATTCAGCCGTCCGCTGACCGCCACGGGAATCCCGGGCAGGTTCATTGGCTGGTCGTTGTTGTTGGTCTCGGTGAGCTCAGGAATTGAACTGATCACGATGGATGGGGCGGGACCACTCGCGGCAGTCGCGGACGGCCAGCCGACCGTCGCGAGTTCGAATTCCGCAGTCGGCTTGATTGTCGTTCGAGTGCCGGCCTGATTGCCCAACAGCTCGATCGAGGACTCCTGGCCGGCAGTGACCGCAAGGGGGAATGTCAAATCGGCAAACTGCCAGCGACCGACCTTGAGTCGGAAGTAGCTGGGGCCCGGCGGAGCGTATTGCAAATCGTGGAGTTCAATGACGTAGCGATCATCGCGGGGAAGCTTGAGCACGATGCGTACATCGCCCGACAGGCTGTTGGAGGGGACTGCCCACGCCACTTGGATCCGGCGCGAATCATACAGATGGATGACGGGCCGCAGCTTGCTCCCCAGCCGCCGGGCTTCGGTTTCCACAATCACGTCTTCGCCCGCTTTACCCGCGAACGAAGTCCGCACGATCCCGCTGCCGGGGACCGACCCGTGTAGTGCGGCGGGCAACGCTGCAATCTCGGCGGCAATGGGTAGCTGCGGCAGACGGTCCAAACCGCAAAGGATGCCGTTCGAAAAGCCCTCTGCCGTTGCCAATCGCAAGACACCGATGCCGGGTGCGACGGTTTCAGGGAGCGGAACCGACAAGATCACCCGTGTCGGAGTGCTGGTCGGATCCAGCGTGGGCTCGAGGAGCAACTCGTCGAGGAACACGCGGGGTGCGGGGAGCAGATCGGAGCCATCGATGATCACCGAGGTCTTCGCGCCGATTTGCAGTCCCCGCAGATTGATCCCGCGGATTTCGGGCTGACGGGCTTCTGCGGTTGAGCAGCAGGCGACGGTGGCCAGGCAGATGCCAATGAAGAGTCGTTTCAAATTAGGACCTTCGGGATAATCAATGGGAGGGTGAGGCTCCTGCCGAACCGCGTGGTCTTGCGACACTCGATAGACATCCGCGGCTCGGCAGGAGCCTCGCCCTCCCATCGACCCGAATGACAAGAGCATCCGTTACCACGACGGAAAGCACTTCACGAAAACAGTTGATCGATCGGTTCGGCTTCGACGAGGCGGATGGGTCGACCGCCTGGGCCGGGCATCATGGTCGTATCGAGATCGATGCCCATCGCGTGATAGATCGAGGCCAGAATCTGCGGCGGTTCGATCGGGTTGTTTTGCGGCCGAGCGCCGGTCTTGTCCGTTGAGCCAATCGCTTGGCCGCCCCGGATGGGGCCGCCCGCCATGAAGTTGGTCCAGGCTGCCGGGTGATGGTCACGCCCGCCGCGTGGATTGATTCCCGGTGTACGTCCCATCTCGCTCAGGACGCAAACCACCGTGTCTTTCAGCAGTCCGCGCTGTTCGAGATCTTCGATCAACGCCGTAAAGGCCAGGTCGAACTGGGGGCATAGCAGGCGTTCGTAGTCGGCATAGGTGTTGTTCAAGCTGCCGCCATCCGCATGCATGTCCCAGCACGAGATTCCAAAGACCGTATCAAAGTGGTTGACGTTGACGAACCGGCTGCCGCGCTCAATCAGCCGCCGGGCCATCAAACAACTTTGCCCCAGCGTGTTACGGCCGTATCGGTCTCGCAGTTTGTCGGACTCTTCGGCGAGATTGAAAGCCTGTTTGGCTTCGGGAGACGTTAACAGGTTGAAAGCCCGGGCATAAGCAGTATCGCGACCGAGTGAGGAGTTGGTTTCGGTGCGGCGCTGAACGTCGTCGAGTTGTTTCAGAATGTTGCGGCGGGAATTGATGCGGAATTCGGACTGGCCGTCGGGCGGCGTCAGATCCGAAACCTTAAAGTCGGACCGGGCCGGATCGGAGTTCAAAAAGAACGGTTCATGGGCACTGCCCAGGTAGCCCGCAGTTTGACCATGCAACGGTCCCGATCCGGTGTTTCCGATCTTCCCGGGCAGCATGATCGATGCGGGCAACATGCCCCGACTGCCGAACACGCGAGAGATCACCGATCCACAGTGCGGCTTCATACTGTCGGCATTGAAGTCGTGGCCCGTCATCATCCAGCGTTGGCCATTTTCGTGCGTGGCACCGGTCTTGTGATGCAAGCTACGGATCAGGGCGACCTTGTCCATCATCCGCGCCATCAGCGGGAAATGTTCGCAGATCTCGATACCGGGAGCATTGGTACTGATGGGCTTGAACTTCCCGCGGATTTCCGCGGGCGCGTCCGGCTTCATGTCCCACGTGTCGAGATGTCCGGGTGAGCCCACCAGAAAGATGGTGATACAGTTACGAATCTGCGACTTCTGCGATTCGACAGCCCCGGCCTCTTGCAAGGAGAGGACGGCGGGCAGACTCAACCCGGCGAGTCCCGTGGCACCGGCCTCCAGAAAGCTGCGCCGGGTCACTCCGTGACACACAGGAACGCGGACGTCTCCGATTTGTAGCATAGCGTCTTCGCCTTGTCTTAATTCACGGACCGGGCAGGCATTGAGTCAATGCTCTACCCGACAGTACACACGACTTTATTCGAGACTTCAACAAACTTGCTTTTGGTGTACTTGCCGGTGGGATCTTTTTCATAGCCTTCGTACTGGAACATTTGCAGCACGACTTCATACTGGCCGGGAGTCGGATCAGTGATCTCATAACTGTCACTGGCTCGAGCCGGCACCGTCGCGACGACTTCACCACCCCGGCGGACCTCCCACAGCAATTGCGAACCCCAGTCATTGGAGACGTGGCTGCGCGTGATCTTGCGACCATCGACCTTGATTTCCGCTTTGGGCATTCCTTCGAAACGCTGGTCCATGCCGGCGACCCTTCCGAAAACAAACTGGTCTGACTTTGAGACGCATCACCCATCAACAATAGTTGAATTGTTCTTCTGATACCACAAATCGGCAGCGTAGTTAAGTCAAATTGGCCAAAAATCGGCGTCCGGATGGGATTCAAGATGATTGCAGTATTTGTCAATTGAGTGTAGTGACTTTCAAGTCGCTGAAGTTGCGGGTGATGCGTTAGAATGTAGCCGCGTTCGCCAGAACGCGGGCCGTTCGGTTGATCGCCCGCACTCTGGCGAGTGCGGCTATTCGTTAAACGTGTCACGCGATTGGGAGTTTCCCTGTGCACTCAGTTCTGGCTTCCCTGTTGACGCTATTGGTGTTGGCAACCGTCTGGTGGGTTGGGACACCGCTGCCGGCTGCCGTTGATGACGCGTGGACCGAAGTGACGCCAGGAGTCTGGCGCTGCCGGGGAACCGTCGCTGGCTATGCCATTGTCGAAGGTGACGCCGCGTTCCTGATTGGCGCGGGCCGCGGTATGGACCTGGTGGCCTTGCGGTCGCGCGGTCTCAAGCGTCTTGAGGGCTGCCTGCTGACGCATCATCATCGAGACTCAACCGCATTGGCGCGGCAGTTTCTGGACGCGGGAATCCCGGTCCGATCGAACAAGGGGTCCGCCGAGTGGCTGACTCCGGAGGGCGTGCAACAGTTCTGGCAGACCTCGTTGCCGGTCGTTCCGGCGACTCGAGAACCCGTCTTGCGCGATCGCTCGTTGGGCCTGTTCAACTACCTCATGCACCCCGTGGGAATTTCCGGAATCGATTGCAGCCTGGTGGAAGGCGAAACGATCTCCTGGCGAGGCTGGAAGATTGAGATCATCGGCACGCCGGGTCACAGTCGCGATCACGTCGCCTACTCGGCGAAAAAGGGGGACCAGGGCGCACCCATCGTGTTCTGTGGAGATGCATTTGCCAGTGCAGGCAAGATGTGGACTCCCTACACACTCGATTGGGACCATTGGAACGACAACGGACCGAAGGCCGCGGCCGAATCGCTGCGCAAGCTGGCCGCGTTGAAGCCGGGTGTGTTGTGTCCCGAGCATGCGCCTGTGCTCTCTGGCACGCCGAGCATTCTCGCGGCACTCGAAGTAACGGCCACGCGGTTGGACTCGGCGGGCTTCTTGAAGAGTTTCGAGCGGTTCACGAAAGAGCGTCTGGGCGGTCCACCGACCTATGCGTTTCTGGCAAAAGAGCAGGTGGCCACGGCGGGAGAAAAGCCGTGGACCAAGCTTTCGGAGCACCTGTTTCTTTCGGGAAATACCTATGTTCTAGTCTCTCAAGACAAGGGCCTGCTGGTCGTCGATCCTTTCGGGCCACGACTGGCTGAGCAGATTGCGACCTTGCAGCGGACTGAGAAACTGGGGCCGGTCGAGGTCGTATTGATCAGCCATGCGCACAACGATCACTACACTGGCGTGTTCCAATTGCCCGAGCGCAACAAGTGGGAAGTCTGGACGCTGGATGCCGTGGCCCGGCCTGTGGCGAATCCGTTTACGGTCTGTGCACCCTACGTCGATACGCGAGCCCTGGAAGTGAATCGAATCCTGCGCGACGGTGAGACGGCGGCGTGGCACGAGTATCGTTTTCGAGTCGGCCACTTTCCGGGTCAAACATTGTTCACGATGGGGTTGCAGACGTCGATTGACGGGAAGAATTGCTATTTCACCGCGGACAACTTCTTCCACGCGGATCAGTTCTCCGGATCCGGGGGCTGGTCGGGACGCAATCGTGCCTGGCCGCTGTTGTATGGCCGGAGTGCTCAGCAAGTCTTAGACGCGGCTCCGGATTGGGTGCTGGCGGAGCACGGTGGCGCGTTCGTCTTTTCCCCGGAGGATTTTCGCCGGCGCATCCAATGGTGCCGTGAGACGGCCAAGGCAATGGATGATCTGTCGCCGACAGCCCAGCATCGGCACGACTGGAATCCGACACGCATCACCGTCGAACCCATGCTGCTACGCCCGAGTGCGGAGCAAACCCTGCAGGCCGAACTGATTTTCGAAAATACCTTGCCGCATCCCGTCAGCTTGCATGTCGAACTGGAAGATCGCCTGTTGCTGTCGCCGTTCAAAACAGTGCTGACCGTCAATGCTGGCGAAACGCTGCGTCATCCCTTGTGGCTCAGGGTGGTGCAGGAACTGCCCGCCGGCCGGCACGTGTTTTCGTTTGCCATTCGCGAAGGAGAAAAAGAAGATCCGGCGGATGTGTTCTTGGCTGTGGAAGCTGATTAGCGTTCATTTAGAATATGACTTTGCCCGGCTTCTTGATCGGAGCTTTCTTGGTTGGGGTCGGCGCTTTGACGGTGGCGGACGGAGGTTCCAGCGACTGCGGACGAGCGCCAATCGGACCGCCGGTTTCGGACCAGGTCTGCGCTTTGGCCGTACCGTGGAGGGTCAGGTTTTCCGCCTTCACGCTGACCGCGTTGGGTCCCAGGTTCTTCTCGAACAGTACGCCACCGGCCCCTTGCAACGGCCGCTGCACACGGTCTGTACCCCAGCGTTTGATCCACTCGGTGGCAAAATCCTGGGCCGCCAGCGGTGCTGTGGGGAGGGCTGGTTCCGAAGCAAAATACGCCTTCAATTCCGGCGCATAACCGCAACTTTCTTCATACCAGGTGATCTGGCTGGTCGCCGCCACACTGCCGACATCATTCATTAGCAACCACGCGGTCTTCGCGTTGGCGTCGCGCGGCAAGGTGCCAAATATGGAGTTGTAATGCGAGATCCGGCAAGGGACCGGATTGCTTCCCGCCGCCGTTGGGGACTTGATGACAAACTGGGTTCCACCCGCCAGATAGGTACAATTCTGAGCGTCGAACGCCGCGCCAGCCTTCCCGGAATTGAGGCCGACATGCAATTCAAACAGATGCTGCCGACCGATCAACGCACTGTTAACCAGCACGATCGCGCGGCGGTTCATGTCGGCAGAGATCAGCGTGTTGTTGCCGACCAGCAGGGAATCGGTCAGCACTCCGTAGTCGCTGAACTCGGTGTCGCCCGCGTCCTTTTCGGAAACGCTGGCGCCGGTCCAACGAATGATGCCGCGATTGCGACTGGCAGCCGCAGCGGGAATCACGATGCGGCAATTATGCAAAGTAAATCCGCCCCCGTCGACAAATAGATACCAGGGGGTGAGTGACTGGGGATCCTTCGGGTCGAAGCTGAATGACCCGTGTTGCAGATCAAGCTGCCCACCGCGAACGGTGATGAACGCACCGTTATCGCCGCCACTGCGAGCCCCAGCGCGAGGCGAAATCACCAGCGCCGGACCTTCCGCCTGTTGGAATTGGATCCGCCACTTATGACGTTCCACCGTAATGGGCGAACTGAGTCGCGGTCCGCTTCCCGTCGCGATGAAAACCGTACCATCTTCCCAGTCTTTGCTGGCAATCAACTTGCCAAGATCCGTCTTATTCACGTCCACTTGGACCGGTGCGCCCTTGGCCGTAAAGGGGGCCGGTGGACGTGGACGTTGAGGACGCGTCGTGGTGGATGTCGCGTCTGCCGAATAGTCGGGAGCCCGCAGTCCGCTAATGGGGCAGCCAGGAGTTTGGCTCCCCGCAGGCAACGCCAGGGCCAATGATTCCAGTGTCTTCGGTGACCAGGATTTCAAGGGCGTGGCGAGGATTCCCGCTTTCATTTCAGCCGGCCAGGGAAGCGTCGAAAAGGTCGTAGGCGATTGCTCTTTCCACAGTTTCTTCCACGCCGGTCCGTCGGCCACATTCGCCGCTTCATTCGAATTCAACTTGAGCAGCGGATGGAAGCCCAGCACGGCACTGGCTCCGGCATTCCACGTGAGGTTCTTATAGGGACCGGCGGCGCCGATGCGATTCGTGTTCGCGGGCCAGTCTTCCAGCGACAAGAGTACGGGTAGATGGGCGTCAGCGGGCGCAGCGAATAGCGACCCCAAGAGCATGAGATCGGTGTGAATGGGATTCGTTGTTCCCTGCGACGATAACGCGAGCGCCTGCTGGCTCGTACACACCGTCGACGTGACAAATCGTAGCTGCCGCACATTCCCTTCGCGCGGCTTTTCGGCTCCTCGAATGGCAACTGCGGGTGCATCACCGGCGACCAGCAAGCTATTGCGGACTACCCCTTCAAAACCGGGACTTTCCAGTTGCACGCACTGCAGGCCCTCACCGCGAATGACCGACTGATCGAGCAGAAATCGCGGTGACTTGGCGCTAAAGTTGGCAATTGCCGGTCCGGTCGTAGCGACGGCGTTTTTCACGGCTCGATCGTTCAATGATCCCGTCAGCTTCAACGCAATCGTGGGGGCCGACCGCTTGCCAGTCAGTGTGAATGAAGAGCGGCGAACGTACAGGTGGCCGTGAGTGACTCGGACCCAGGACCAGGGATCGGCGGCAGGGACTGCCGCGGCATCGCCAATGATGTCGACACCGTCCAGGGCCAGCAGGGCATCTGTCGCATTCAGCCAGGGCAGTTTGCGATGTTCCCCATCTGCGATGAGGCGAATTTGGGGACGTGTTCCCTGTGCCGCTTCAATTATCACCAGGCCGCCGGAAATCTCCACCGGTGTGAGATCGAAGGGGCCATCGTGGGACAGGACAATGCGGGCCCCTTCCGCCGGGATGTTCTGCAAGGCTTCCACAAGAGTTCCGAATTGCCGTTCGGCGGCTGCGGTCGATCCCTTGCGAACATGCAGGCTGGGGACTGTATTTCCAGGCAAATTCGCATCCACCCAATCGGGCACGATCTGGCCCTGACTGCCAATCATTCCCGAAGCTCCATTGGTGCTGGAGTTCCCGCCAGCAGCCGATTTACCGAGGGCTCCCTTGCCTTCCAACAGCTCGTTGCGTTCGATGAGGGCGTCTTTTACGGTCGGATTCGTTCCGTCCTCCGACGCGACGGCGTCGGCGGGCGCTGCTGGATCATTGCCGGCCTGGACTGGCGGGGGCGGAAGCGCCTGTTCCACGGGAGTAATCATGGGCGCCGCGGCGGCACCCAAGCGATCCGCGAGACTTGCCAGAAACACTACGGCTGCCAAGCCGCTGACGATTGCTAAAATTGTCAGCAGGGTCTTGGTCTGGCCTGAGAGCGCACTTGCCGTCTGATCGCCTGGATCCTCAAGTCCCTTGCGCTTTGGAGGTGGCAGCGTTGAGGATGTACTCCGTCCCCCGGCTGCGGCGGGTTTGGACACACCGCCGGTGGTTTTCGCCGCCGCTGCGGGCTTGTGAGGAGCCGGTGCAGGCTTGCTGGCTGCGGCCGGTCGGCTGGTGCTGTAATCGGGCGTCGGTGCCGACTTCGAATTCGAAGTCGAATTGGAGTATGAGGTACTTGCGGGCTCAGAACGAGTGTCCGTGGGGGGCGAGGCCTTCGTCGGTGCCGCCCTGGTTGTCGATCCGCGGACCGGTGTCATGTTGGAAGCTGGCGACGCGGCCGGTGAACTTCCTGGCGCCGTACCCTTGGAAGTGGGGCCTTCCCATGCGGTAGCCCCCTCAGAGGGTGGCTGCGGTGTCGCCTTGGACGTACCGGCCGAGTGTCGCGGGCTCGGTTTCGAGTCGGACTCTGGTTCGAAATGATCAACGGCTGTGGCCGGACCGGGCTGCACGGGCAAACCCGAATCACTCCACGGAAAGTTGACGGGGTATTGCTCGCCTTCGCCACCGGTCGACGAATCGGCGGCGAAGTCGTCGTCTTCCGGTTCATGGTGCGAATCATCGTTCAGGGCTTCGAGAATCTTGCGCGAGACCGCGTCCTTGTTGACGAGTGCGCCTTCCAGGTCCTTGATCAATTCGAGCGGTGTCTGGTAGCGATCGTCGGGATCCTTGGCCATCATCCGCTGCATCACCGCGACCACACCCTCGGTGACTGCGGGATTCTTGTCGCGGGCGTCAGGCGGCGTTCGGTTCGCGTGGGCATTCAGCTTGTTGGTCAGGCTGCCCTCGGAAAATGGAGGCGTGCCCGTCAGCATGTGATACCACGTGCAACCCAGTGAGTACATATCGCTGCGGACATCAGCCGCCTTGCTGTTGCGTGCCTGTTCCGGCGACATGTAGTCGACAGTGCCGACCGTGGTTCCGGCGCGGGTGATTCCGGTTTCGGTCGACTCGTCAACGGCCCGGGCGAGCCCCATATCCGCCAGCTTCACCACGCCGTCGCGTCGCACCAGCAAGTTGGCGGGTTTGATGTCGCGATGAACAATCCCCTGCTCCAATGCGTGCTGCAAGGCTCGGCAAACTTGCTTGATGATGTCGATGGAGCGTTTGACGGGCAGCACGCCACGACGTTCCACCAGATCGTGGACATCGATACCGTCAATGAATTCCAGGGCAATGTAAAGATACCCGTCCGCCTCACCGGCACCGTAGACGGAAACGATGTTCTCGTGCGTCAATTGGGACGCATTTTGCGCTTCGGCCTTAAACCGTTTGACAAGTTGCGGATTGCTGGCCTTTTCGCGGGGCAGGATCTTCAGGGCCACCTGGCGTTTCAAACGCGGGTCGACCGCCAAGTAAACGGCCCCCATCCCTCCCTGTCCCAGCTTCCGTTTCAGTTCATACGGCCCCAACGTCTTGCGCGTCGCCAAGTCATCCTGCAACGGTATTTCCGCCGAGTCAGGATTGTCATGGGCCGTCGACATCAGGGAGCCTCAACAGGAGATCGCGGATGAGGGGGATGGATTGGATTGCGAAACCGAAAAACCTGCGTCCGTTCAGGTTGCTCAACAGACAAGACTTCGAACGTGAGTCGAATCCCCACGTCACCCTGCCCACAGACCATTCGCCAGCGCTGCCATTCCCGGGATGTGTGCGATCCAAACCTCGATTATAGCTCGTCAAAAATTGATTCGTCAAAACCGATTGAGCAAGAACAGCGACATTTCCACCGAGTTGTGTCGATTGGAACGCCCCCAAACCCGTAGAACGGGTCCACAGCCTCTACTTCGCCGTCAGCTTGGGCTGAGAAAAGGCCTTGTCGAGCTCGTCCAGCAGGCGATTCACCTTGAATGGCTTCCACAGGACTTCCGTGGTCAGGCCGCGTTGCCGCGCCTTGACCAGCGAGTGGCCGGCGTCATAGCCAAAGCCTGTCGTCAGGAAGAAGGGAACGGACTCGTCGATGTCCCAGATGCCGCATAGCAGTTGATGGCCGCCCATATCGGGCAGTTTCATCTCACCCAGGACGGCGTCATATTCATACTGCCGCACCATTCGCAGGGCTTCCTCGCCGTTGCGGGCCGTTTCGACCAGGCAACCATGCGGAGCCAGGACTTCGAACGCCATCCGTCGAATGGAATCCTCGCTGTCCGCCACCAGAATTCGCTTGCCATGAAGAATGGGATGGCAGGCCCGCGACGACGGATTCAAGGCACTTTCGGGTGACAGTTGATCGCGCACATTTTGAATCAACTGCTTGACGTCGCGAGTATGCCGGCAAATCAATTGGAGCCGGTCCGTCACGTCGCTGCCCTGGTCGTTCAACTGCTCGGCCAGCCAGGCCAGTTCATTCAACACTTCGTCAGTGGGTCGCGAGACCTCGCGCAGCACGCGCAACACGCTGGTATCGGCCGTCGTGGCATTCTGCGCGACCAGCAGATTCAGCAAATTCACGGCCAACGAGACTTCCCGTCCGAACAGTTCGAGGAACTCAAGGTCCTGCTGTTTGAAAGCCCGGGGCTCGGGACTTTCCACGTTGAACGTCCCCATCACCTGATCGTGCCAGACCAACGGCACCGTCAACGCACTGCGCGCCCCTTCGGCACCCGGCAGGTACAGCGGATCGGTTTCCGTATCGTCGATCAGGTAGCTCTTGCCGGTAAAGGCGACATACCCCGTGACGCCATTCTCTTTGGGGCGGGCATAGAGTTCGCGCATCGCGGCGTCGGGACGCATGCCCACGACCAGCAGCGAATTGAGCCGCCCCGTGGCCGGATCGACCAACCGCAGTTCCAGGTTCTGGAACTTCAGCACATCCTTGGTGCAGGCGATAATCCGTGCTTTGAGATACTCAATCCGGTCATTGAAATTCATCTCCGCGATCTCTTCCGGAGAGAGATCGCAAAGTTCCAGGCCCGCGTGATAGACGTCGCTTAGTTTTTGCTGCTGTTGAATGCTGGCCGAGATATCCCGGACCATGACCACCAGCAACTGCGGCAAATCGGATTTGCGGAAAAAGATGGGGGTGACCCGCAGCGACAAATGTGTATCGTGCCCGACTTGCAGCCGGGTGTAGGCCATTTGACGCGTTGCCAGGGCCGTATGAAACGGGGCAAAGTCGGGACCCAGGATCTCCGGCATGCCAAACGCTTCGTAGAACTTCTGATCCGCCAGCGAGGTCGTATCAGGCGTGGTCAGATTCTCGAACTTCGAGTTCTTCCACAACACCGCGAGATCAGTATCGAGGATCGCCAGTCCTTCAGGAAATTGCGTCAGGACGGCGGACGATTCGAGCAACAACGAAGCCATCTGCGGATTACTGGCCTGTTCACCCAGGATCAAGAGACCCTGCACTGGCTGTTCCCGCAGTTGCCGCAGTGCCACCTCCAGATCGTCAGCATGCAAAACGTCATAGAGCGTACCAAGAGGAGCGGCGAGCGCATCAAGCTCTTCCGGACTGCCCCCCAATACTAGAATCTTTGAGTCCTGCGCCACGGTCCCGGCTCCCCGCAAAATTTGGTTGCTCCGCTCGGCTGCCTCATCGCTTTTATCCGACATGGCGAGGGACGTCAACTTGTTTCACGACGCGCCGGTTCATTCCACGTCCAGCTTGATGGACTTTTGCTCAAACTTGTCATCCAGGGTGATCGGAATCAGCCACGCGACCGTCTTCAGTTTGCAGACCCCGTTTTGACCTTCCCGGCAATAGGAGTACGTCACCGTCAGGCGGTACTTGCCCGTTCCGGTCTTGGCCGCCAGTGGCACCTGAATGGCAATTTTTCCGGCTTCAGGCTGCACTTCTTCCTTTTGGTCAAGCTGCTCCTTGGCCACCAATGTCTGGTCCCCTTCAGCCTGCAGGCGATAGTTGGGGATGAACAACTTGTTGAATTTGAATCCCTCGGGCAATTTCACCGACACTTCGAAATTCAATTTGTCGGTCGCAGCCACAGTTTGAGCGGCAACGTCTATCGGTTTCAGAGCGGATTTCGGTGCTTCGGCAGCCACGACGGGTTTGGGGGCTTCCAGGCCAGTCAGCTCCAGAATTGACGATTTCTTCGTCTCCAAATCGTAGACGCGAATCTGATGGTTGTTGGTGTCGGCGATATACATCCTGGTCCCCGCGAAGGCCAATCCTGCCGGTTCGGAAAGTTGAACCGGATCATCCTTCGATCCCGCCTTGCCCGTTCCCAGGAACGCTTTCGAACTTTTCTTGGCGATATCCACCAGCTTGATTTTGTGGTTATAGCTATCCGCGACGTACAGCTTTCCATCGTGGTAGGCGATGCCCAGTGGGTGCTGCAACCGTGCTTCGTCGCCAATGCCATCGATATCACCAAATTCAAACAGACACCGTCCCTGGGCGAGATCCGAACTGCCCACCAGGGTGGTGACTTCGCCATCGGGATCGAGCGGGATCTTGCGGACGGCCGAGCCTTCGCTGTCGACCACGTACAGGAATTTTCCGTCCGTCGCCATCCCTGACGGCTGGGCCAGGGCGGATTCGCTCAACGGGCCATTGAGGATGTCTTCGCGTCCCGAGCCAGCGAACACGGCAATCGATTCGGTTCCATCCAAAACCCAGATTTGATGCGGCCCGGCCATCGCGATATACAACTTGCCAGCAACCTTTTTGACGTCCCACGGGCTGGCAATCGCTGTTTCCAGTGGCTTGCCTCCGCGGACCCGTTCCCGAGACTGCTGCCCCGTCCCGGCAATTGTGGAGACCGACTTTTTCTCAAGATCAACGAGCCGTATCGAATGATTCTCGGTATCGGCGACATACAGCAGATTGCCATCCAGATCCATCCCTTGCGGATGATCAAACTGGGCCTTTTCATAACCGCCATCCTGATTGCCAATCACGCCGGAACCAATGATGGTCTGAACTTTCCCATTCAAGTCTGTCACCACAATGCGATTGTGGTTGCTATCCGAAATAAACAAGCGTTTTCCCGGTTCATCGGCCAGGATTTTTCCCGGGAACCGTAACGGGGTCGGAGCGGCCTTTTGGGATTCCAAATCAAACTGCACCGGCGTTTCGTCGAGCGTGCCTTTGGCCTTGTGGTAGGTGATCAACTTCTCGATCACTTGCACCAGGATTTCACGGTTGCCCTCGCCGGAGACATACCCGCAGTAAAATCCTTCGGGATCCAGCAGCACGAGTGTCGGCCAGGAATGCACCCCAAACTTGCGCCAGACAGTCATGTTGGAATCATTGATCACCGGGTGTTCGATCTCGTAGCGCAAGATCGCACGGCGGATATTTTCCGAGTCCTTCTCGTTGTCGAACTTCGCGGAATGGACTCCGATGACGACGATTTCCTTGTCAAATTTCTTCTCGAGAAACGCCAGGTCGGGGAGCACGTGCATGCAATTGATGCAGCAGTAGGTCCAGAAGTCGAGGAGCACAATCTTGCCGCGGAGATCCTTGATGGTGATCTCACCCCCGGTGTTGAGCCAGGCCACGCCCCCGTCCAGCGACGGAGCGGGGAACCGCTTGGGGAAAGGGTTGTCGACCCCTTCGGGTTCCTTTACGGCCTCGGCCTCGCCTTTGTCCTTGTCTTTCTCTTTTTCCTTCGCCGTAGCCTCTTTCGCCGGTGGCGTCTTGGGCTTGGCAGGCTGAGCTTTGGCTTTCGGCGCGGTGTCGTCTTGAGCGACCGCCGTGGGAACGGTGCGGACGGCCAGGACCGTCAACGCAGCCAGACATGCCACAAAAATGACGAAGTTCCGCTGAGCCATCTGCAAGATCCTTCCGGAAGGCAATGTATTAACCCGAGTCGCTGAGGAAGAGGTAAACCTCCCTCGGTGGTTTCACTTCAACCGACACTGATCTTACAGCTCAAGCAGCCGTTCTGCCAAGGGATTGACCGTGTTCGTCAGGGCCATCGCCTATTTCACAAAGCCGAGTTTGGTGAAGAGTCGTAAAGAATGACGGGCAAAACTGCGGAGCGTCTGTGTGAATTTCGTCGTTCCTTGATCGCGCAACCAATTCAGTGCGGCATTTCGTAGTGCCGCGAGGTTCTGGGGAGCTTCGCCCGTGGTGATCGTGCAGCGATCCT
>CAMAVF010000125.1 GCA_945861445.1 Planctomicrobium piriforme
ACTCACATTCCGCACCTGCGTTTGAAGGTTTGCAAGGCGGTGGGTGGAATTGCCAGAAGTTCAATTAACTTGTATTGGATCGGTGTGAACTGCGTGAGTCGTCGCATAGTGGTTCCGTGATGCTTAACAATCACCATACAGACTGTCGAGAAGCACTCCAGCAGCGCCGTTCCGGTGGGTGCCGGACTGGGCCGGTTTTCTGGATACAGGCCATACAGGGGTTTGCCCTTGAGGCGACGGCGAATCGCACGTTCCATCAACGCCAGCACCATCAAGGCCCAGACCAGGATGCACAGCAGACCGGCCATCCGGGAGGGCTTCTCCAGGAACATCGGGGCGACGGCCAACGGACCCTTCAGATTGCTGAACCGCCGCTCGACCTGGCTTTGCTCCTTGTATTTGGCCAGCACTTTCGTCATGGGGTGAGCCGTTTTCGGAAGGTTCGTTTTCAGCACATACAGCCCTTCCAGTTGTTTCAGCTCCTCAACGGTTTGAGGATTGATCTTCCAGGTCAGCCGCAGCTTGTCGCGCGTCTTCGTGACTTCATACTCGAACACTTTGCCTTCCACATACTTGCCCTTGGCCGTTTCTAGTCGACGGATCACGGCGTCCAGGGTCTTGAGATTGTATTTCCCCAAGTTCCGCTCGACGGTTTCGAACTGCTCGCGGATCTTGGCGACATGCCGCTCACGGGTCTGGGCTTCCTGTTTCGCCTTGGCCTCGCTGTGCACGAAGATCATTCGATACTTCAACTTCTGGTAGTCTCCATCGACTGTGCCGCACAGCGTGTCTTCGATTTCAAAGGCCTGGTAGGCGTCGCGTTCCTCGGGAGGCAGTTGACTTTGGCTCTGAGGATAATAATCGACCCGCTTCAGCTCTTTGCGGTGCTTCAGAAATTCGCGCTGCAGATGGGGCAGGAACGCGCCGCCGCAGAGGAATTGCCCCTTCCGTGCCGCGATGGCCAGCAGGTTCTCCGGCGTGTCCAGTTTCGTGTCGGCGATATACAACAACTGCCCCTTGGGCAACACCTGATCCAGTTGCTTCAGATTCTCCAAGTGCGTTGTGGCTTCGGCGGCATTGCCATCCAGGGGCAGATGCCCGATCGGCACGGCACCATCGTTAGTGACGTTCAGCCCGAATTGAATCTGCTTGACATTCTTTCGCCCGCTTTTGGTGCGACCATAGGTCGGCATCGGCGTGGGAGGCGGCTCGGTCGCCGCGGCCGCTTCATAGGCCCCGTACAACTCGACATTGGAGATGTCGTAATGGACCTGGCTGACATCCAGTTCAAAAGTCTTGATCATCTTCAGAACCAACGCCGTTTGCACGTTCTGGGCATGCTCGGCCAACCGCTCCAAGGCCCGGCCCAACAGGTCGTCATTGATTTGTTCGGGACGGAGGTTGTAGTAATCCGCCACACCGGCCTTGCCGGCCCAGTCGCCGATGCGGAACAGGGCCTTCGGATTCAGCAGGCGATTGGCAATCATGATTTCCACCAAGATCCCCAATGGCACGCCCCCTTCCCAGGGCACGACCTCATCAATCACCTTGTCGATCGACAACAGATCAAAATAATGCTCGATCAGGGGCAAGGCCCCCACCGCCTGTGTTTCAAACCGAGTCGACGCGTCCATGCGGCACTCCTGAAAGGCCTTACGATCCTACGCAGTCGCCCAAGAATGCCACATCATCAATATTTTGTCAGGACCAACCCGCACTCAGGGGTGCGGAATGTGAGTTGTTAGGACTTCTAAATGACGTACGAACAATGGTTCCGCTATGGGTGTTACGGACGAACGCCCACGTTAACCCGTGTTGTGCCGCGCGAGTGATATTGATTACACCCCAAACCCGACCGCGGCACAATGTCGGGTTGAACCGCTTGATAGGCATTAAGTCGACTTGCTGAGCGACACAGTCTGAAATGTCATGAAAATGCTTGTGTCACCGCTTCGCCCTCGAAATGCGCCTTGGGCTTCATTCAACTTGCAGGCGAGTGCTGCAAGTTCCCACGCCTTCTCTTCGGGAAGTTTCAACATGGGCGACGTGAGCCAGCTGTAGCCGTTTGCTTCGCCGTACTCACGGACCACAATCGCGTGCGCCTGCAAGTCGCTGGAAACCGAAGGGTGATCCCAGCCCCAGAGAAATGACGCATCAGTCACATTCCGCGTACCGACCACTTGAATATCGCACACGGCCTTGACACCGTTACCAGAATCGAACGTCAGCACCCCATCGTCCAGATTGACGTTCCAAACTGCTTGGCTGATTTGAAACATGGCATCGTGCGCTTGAGTCTTCAACCTCAATTCCGCCATGCTTTGTTCGATCAACGCGTCGAACTCGGGATATGACCGCTGAGTCACGGGAGCATCGGTTCTTCTGAAAAGCCAGTCGAGCAATCCCATATCAAAATCCACCCCCACTGCCTAACGCCCAGATTAACCCGCATAGTGCCGCGCGAGTGATATTGATTACACCCCAAACCCGACCGCGGCACAATGTCGGGTTGAACCGGTTAGGTCTTAGCATGCGGCAAGTACTGCGGAGTATACCAAGAAGCAAATGCCGATCACTGCTGACCATAGCAGACTCGCGCTTCCGGTCAAGATTGCCGAGGTCCGAAAGGCCGACAACTTAGAAATAGCAATACCCAACAGGCCACTACCAATTATGCCCCAGAGCAGGCCCTGCCCCAGAGCATAGACAAAGTTGTCGTGGGACAGCGGCCAGCCAAGCACGCAGGCGATGCCAAGGACAACAGCCAACAGGGAGGTCGCAACTGTAGCTACGACCGTGATCGCAATTCTGGCTGTATGATCTTGCATGGTCGGTCTAACGCCCAGGTTAACCCGCGTTGTGCCGCGCGGGCGATATTGATGACACCCCAAACCCGACCGCGGCACAATGTCGGGTTGAACCGTTTGATACTCATTATTCTCTGGGATCGAGATTTCGAAACTTGTGAGCGTTCTGTCTGATGTACTGGGCCAGATTCTTTTCCCGCAGCCCTTCCCAACCGTCTTTCCAGTGTTTTGTGTTGATTGCCTCGCGAACAGATTCGTTTGCTAGCCGATATTGACGGATGCGCACTTCTGAATCATGAGGGATTTGGCCATTGGGAAACAACGTGAATGCTTCCTTAAATGCCTCGTAGCCGCGTGCCAATCCAGCAGTATTGTACGCTTCCGCTGTAATCCTGAACTCAGGATCATCCTCGAAGTCACCGGAAAACAGGTATTCAAAACCCCCATTGTCGATGATTCCTGATGAATGCCACACCAGCATGATTACACGTTCTTCCGCTGTGTACTGGGATGCGGCAATACGGTGACCATAGCGGTCACCGATTCTCACGAACGTGCCGTTTACAAGGTCAAAGTCATTAGCTGTTTGAAGGAGCCTCTCAAATGAGGTCTTGCCGTTTTGTACGTTCTGGTCGCCCCCTTCGACGATTGCAACTCCGTTAGATCGGACCGCTGGTGCGCGGAAAAGACGCTCGACCCAAAATGACATGGTAAGACATACAAGAACAAGGCCGAATACAGTGAATGACCAGGCGAACCCGCGCTGCAGGCACTTCAAGTGAACACTGTGGCGAAACAAACCAATGACGAGGCCAACGAGCAACCCCGAGGCGATCGGCACGCCTACGAAGAACAGGACAACCCAAAGGTACGTTTTGGGATGTGAGAATCCAAAGTAGATGAAGCGATCGCCCCAGATTAGACACAGACCAAAGATGTAGCTACAGAGGCCGGTTCGAAGGCGAAGTGGACGTCCTTGCCGCACGGAATGCGAGGATGGTTTAGGGTCATCCAAAGTGGAAGTGTCCATATTGCCTAACGCCCAGGTCAACCGCGTTGTGCCGCGCGAGTGATATTGATTACACCCCAAACCCGACCGCGGCACAATGTCGGGTTGAACCGCTTGGGCCTCTTCTATTTCTTTGTCTCGTGTTTCTGTCGTTCCACAAAGTCCATGATCTTTTTCCCCACGGCCTCATTCGTTTTTGCCTCAGGGTTCTTGCCCGCTGCGGCACGCAGGGTCACGCCTGCGGGAATTTCGAGTTTGTCCAGATCGATGTCGCCGCCGATGTAGACCGTCAGAACGGGATCCTTTTGCCACTCGATGTCTTCGATGTCGTTGGTCGCCCGAGACTTCGCGATACCGCCGATGAGATGAAGTTCCCAGTTGAATGGAATCGGAGTCTTGTCGTGGAATGAACGTCGCTCGACGGGTCCCGGGCGCAGCGCGACGACATGATTCTTCACCTTCACCTTGGCGAATGTGACCAAGGCGGCATTCAACTGCTTCGTTGTCCCCTTATAGTAGAGGGACTCGTTCCCGTTCACCCAGACTTGGTAAACTCGATGCGTGTCGTTGACGATCGGCACGATCCCTTTCCACTCCGTGTAGTTGAGTTCGTTGAGTGGCCCATTCCCCTTTTCTTCGATCCCCAGAGCAAATGCCTTCTGGTCGAATAGCTGCCCGGAAATCATTGTGACGAGCGCTATGACAAACCAGATACGACGCATGGCAAGATCTCCTTCATTGCTTACCAGTACGAGAAGAATGTTTGCTCCCGTCTTAGACATTGAGGCAAATCCAATGGGGACAGCGCTGGGTGGTCTGGTGGCTCTCAACCTGGGTCAATAATGAGCGAGTTTGGCCAACCCCGATTGCCCCGTCATGCTAGAGCGCTTTAAGCATGAGTCTTCCGGAATCAGAATGAAATTGTGCCACTGCTTTTCCGCTGTACTCGGCGGACAAGCAGTGCCAACGAACGTCGATTGAGCACTGCTTAACGACTGAGTACAGTCGCAAAGCAGTGGCACAAGCCGGAACATCCAAGCTTAAAACGCTCTAGCCGCATTGAATTCTACAAGATGCAACCCATTTCAGGCACCAATTTCATTCAAAACATCCTGTAAACCAGGTTGGAATAACATGGGCCACCCGCGGTTGGGTTTTGACTGGACTCTCATGCCTCGACTCCCTTGTCGTCGCCGGGACCTTCGAGACGCTCGACCTTCTTGGGGAGTTTCTTGGCTTCCGATTCAACGCGACGCTCGACCTTCTTGATGTCCTCCGATGCGGGAAGTTTTTCGGGCACAATGCCGCGCTGCTTCAACAGATCGCGAACACCGGTGTTGTTCTTGATGTGCTCGCTGGCAATCGCCGACTCCGAACGCAGCTCATCCTTGCGGACGTTGAAGTTGGTGATTTCGTTGGCGAAGTCCTTGGCCTTGATCGTGATGGTCGGCAGGAAATCTGCCAGGGCACGGCTGGCCGGGACTCCCAGTCGTTCCTTCATCTGCTGTGTGCTGACGCCACCGAAGAGAGCCTGATCGCCCTTGCTACGAATCATCGCGAAGCTCTTGTCTTGTCCCAGGCGCTCGTAGATCAGGCCGGAAAGTTCCTTCTCCGATATCGTGAGCCTCCTGCGGGCGTTGAGCCGCTCCATTTCGGCGAGCCGCTTCTCGATCACTTCTTGCTTCCGCGTTTGGACCGCGAAATACGTCTGGGCGAACGCAATTGGATCTTTGCTGGGATCGCCATTCTGAGCGATTAAATAGCAGGCGTAGCGGGTCAGGGCGATGTCTTCGATAGGCCGCTCAATACCTAAACCGATTTCTACCTTTTTCGTGACGTCAAGAAAATGGTCGCTGACGTCATAACCTGAACTCTGACAGGCAGTTTTCGCCTTCTCGATGACCTTGGCAAAGTTCTCCCATCGCAGATAACCAAGGAGCGGCTGGAGGTCTCTTGCTAACCAGAATTCTGTGCCAGATTCCTGTTCGGTTTGTACCAATTGCTCAAAGCTGCCGTGAAGCTGTGCGATCAATTCTTGCTTCACGTCGTCGTCTCCTTCGTCATGCCGCTGATGCCGGCCTTCATACCTCGACTCCCTTTGATTTTAGAGTTGTTCATTCGACTTGCTTTCTCAATCCAGTTTCAGAACGCCTTCGGACACAAGCTGAGTGCGAAGACGGACTCGCAGAAAATCGTCGATGTGCAACACACGGATCGTCACCCGGCCGACCGGAGTCAATCCGACCAGCAATGCATCCATCGCTAGGATGCTCGCCGTCGGGATTTGAGAACCTGCTGGGCACGCGACTTCAAGAGCGACAGCGTCGTTCCCACGCGGCAGAAGTTGTCGAGTTCCTCTTCCTCGCCGGGAGGCAATGTGCCCGCACTGTTGCGTTCCGCCAGTTCATGCATCCGCTGCCGCTCTTCGTCCGAGAATTCGAGTTCTAGAATGCGTTGAGCTGTCGCGCGGGGCATCGGACCGGTGGGATGAATGATACGTTCCCAAATCGCGACTTCGCTGGTGGGCGCTGGTTCGGAAAGCTTGGGCACGGGAGTGGCTCCGGTCATCAAGAGGGTGCCAATGGCGTCATTCTACGAATGGCTTACATGGGGCGTGGATTGCCGCAAGTTGAAGTATATTCCATACTTACTGGGATGTCACGAAAAACATGACGTGATCGATCGATTCTCATTGCGAAGCCATCCCGGGCCACCCCGCGGTTCGACCGGTGTGGCGCGATCCCGCGAGTGAAATGTGATGATGAGTCATGATTTGTCTAAGCCCATGTTGATCAAGTTAGAGCACGCGTTCTTTGCCAGGCCCGCCCATGAGCTGGCCCCCGATTTGATTGGCAAGATTCTTGTCCGCACATTGCGTGGAACACCCGTCCGGGCTCGGATTGTGGAAACCGAAGCCTATGTCGGCACACATGATCTGGCGTCGCATGCCTCCAAAGGGCTGACCGAGAGGACGAAGATCATGTATGGGCCCGCGGGTCGGGCCTACGTTTACCTCATTTACGGCATGTACGACATGTTCAACATCGTCGCCGCCGGCCTAGACGATCCCCAGGCGGTCCTGATTCGCGCGGCCGAGCCGTTGGACGGTTGGGCGGTCGACCTGGCGGGACCGGGAAAGCTCGCTCGGGGCCTGGAGATTACCCGAGCGCTCAACGGAATCGATCTCACCAGCGACGACCTGTATTTGATGGCCAACTCGGCCGATCAGCCGACCGTCGTGGCGACTCCCCGGATCGGTATCGACTATGCCCAGGAGTGGAAAGACCAGCTCTTGCGTTTTGTCGATGTGAACAGCCCTGCCCTGTCCAATCGCAAGGGTCTGCCCGCACGCGTGGGCCTCATTTAGAGTGCATCTCTCGGGACGACACCGCAATCACCACCGGCACTGGCACAGCCAGTGGTACCCGAGACAGAAGTCATTGAGGACCCCAGCCGTATTGATCATTCGAGCCGTCCGCATGTCGTTCAATCCCACGAAAGACCAGCCAGACGCCACAAATCACTTGCCCTTCCTCGGGTGCCACTGGCTCGGCCAGTGTCTTCGTGACGGACAAAGTGTCTCGACGCTTAACAGTGCCACCCGCGTCAATCCACGCCTGGATTATTCAAACGTGAGGGTTCCGAAATACTTGGGAAGGTGAAATTGCGGTTTGGAATTGGTCACGGGGGACCATGTCAACCAATGGGGGTGACTGGAATCGTCCGCGCACTTATAGAAGTTGGCTCGCCAGGTGACGCCGGGCTTGGGACGCTCAACTTTCGCGGTCTTTTCCAGGAGACATAGTGGTATTTTGTATTCCAGCGTCCAAGTCGTCGCACCGGCGATCTCGGGGTCGATCGGGCCCTTTAACGAGTTCGCCGTCACGATGCTGGCGAAATCCTCGGCCGTGAACTTGGAAAATGTGCTGCCGGCGACATTCGAGTACAGCAATTTCAGGCCGGCACAATTGGTTTCGAGGTTGAAGTAGTCCAGCTCTTTCCCTGCACCCCCGGGCGAGAAAAAGAACTCGACACAACTGTCCTTCCAGATCTCCTGCTGATGCTGCGTGCGCTTGGCCAGCACATATTTGTCCTCGACCTTCCAGATGATGTAGAGATGGTGGTCATCATAGGCGACCTTCGCCTGAGCTTTCGGCTGATGCGTGGGCTCGTCCCCCATGTAGTACTCGATCGTCAGCGGTGTCACCCCCTTCCAGGCCGCCTTCTGCCAGTCGGCATCTATGGTCGGATTATCTTTCATCCGTCGCGCACGATAGGTGTTCTGTTTGACCGGAGGCAAGCTGGCCCAGCCGACACGTTTCGTTTCGCCAGGCGTCGCCACGTCGTCCGCCGCGTCGACCTGTGGACCATTCGCCGCCGCCAGTGCCAGCAGACTCACGATGATTTTTTGCATTTGATACCCTGGTAGGAGTTTGTAGGCGTAGAATTCAAGCACTAGTCCACCCGGCGAAGCGACCGGCAAGCCCACGGAACCACTGCTTAACGACTGAATACAGTCGCGAAGCAGCGCCATCCAGCCTCAACACTCAGGTTGACCCGCGTGTGTGCGGGTGAAACGAAATTCAAGTTGCCCCAAACGGTTCGCCGCACACACGCCGGGTTGAACCGCTTTGAGGCTGTTATTTCTTTGGTCCGCTTACAGCTGGTTGGCCATCTGTTTTGACACCGTTGGTTTTGGTCCGTACCGACATGCGATGTGACCAAACAATCAGAAGCGATGCAATCAGTGCCGAAGGCATAACCAGTGACCAGTAGGGCAAACGCAGAAACTCTGCCTTCTGAGCGATTCTCGAATCGTTGCGTGTTGCGGAACCACGACTGAATCCGTCGCGCTCTAAATATGAAGTTATCTCACAACGATTTCGATCCCGCCACCATGGCGTGAAATTGTACGCATTAGCAGTTTCCCATTCGAAACTCTTATCGGAGGAATTCGATGGGGTATAAGTGGTCCAGCCGACACAACCTTCGCCCGAGTCAACGAAGTGATCCAATAAGCGACCTTTAAAAATCCAAATGTCCACGACAAACGTTCCGCGCAGCCACATTCCGCTTTGCAAGATGGTAAGTATCAGAAACATACCGCCAACCGCACGCCGCCAATCCGTAATCAGCTGAAGCATGATTCAAGCTCCGGGTGACATAATGATAGTACATTTCCCGCCGCACTCAGGAACGTGTTTTCCCCAAGTCGAAACGGCGAATGCAAGGGGATGGAAAAGGTGGAAGGTAAAAGGTGGGGAAGGTAAAAGGAATTCACCTTTTACGAATCTTTTACGAATTCGAATGCATACACAAGATTAGCTATATGGGACAAGAGGCATTCTCGTATACGGTTTCGTTGTAAATGCCGAAGGTGGAATAGACTTTGGCCAGCCAGGGCGTCAATGGCTCTTGCCATTCAAACCATAAAAGCGCTTTAATGTGTCGCTTGTGGTCGTAATAAACGACAATCTCCTGACTGTCATTGTGCCAGGTGTCAGAATACGAGCTCCCCTGTCCGAGTCCGTACAGAAAATAGTGCTTCCACACTGCACCGTATTTTGTGTGGATAATGGCTCCGTCTTCACGGTAGAGACACTCGGAGTAATTTGGAGTGAAGGATCTCGATTGCGAGGTGTAACGCATGAAGCTGGGGTCCCCAATAAGCTGAATCACTCGGTAGCGTGGCATACCGATTGACAGAGCATCAAACCGGCGTCTGAATGCCGTACCTGATGTCAAATAAACCGCTCCAAGCAGGACGACGCAAATCGCGAGAACTCGAGGAACAGCGCCGACTTGCCTCAAGCGACGCAGCACCGTGTTGTGGAGATTTACGATGATGTTCACAGGCCTAACCGCTCAGGTAACTTGCCCGCGATGTACAACAGGCTTCCGTTTTCAACACGCCAACACTTTGCTCCGCCAGCGAATGAGGGTCAAGTTGACTGCCTCGTTCGGCCTGATTCGTCCGATAGCCAACCCAAGCCCGCGCATTCCCAGCACTTCACCTTGCGGAGGTGAGCAAACGTGCCTGTACCTTGGCACGACGAGCAATCGGGAGCCAGTGCTGGCCGAACCGGAAGTAACTCTTTAAGCTCGGGAAAACGCTCGGCTCCGATGACCAGAGCAAGCAACCGCCATTTCGCCGAGTCTTCCCAAGCGGCTTCCCCATCCCACGCGAACATCCAGACTCGGCCATCCAAATCGAGCAAAGCTGCGCCGCCAAGATCGGCGTAGATAACGAATGCTTGCTTTCTCTCGGCGACGCGTCTAACTCCTTCGTCTAGCAAATCGTCGGCAAGACAATCAGCCACGCGCTGTTGCAAGCAATCTCGGAGATGTGTGGAGATCACCACTGCGTGAAATCCTGCTGCCGAACACCCAGGTTAACCCACGTTGTGCCCATAGGTGAAATGATACACCAAGCCCATACAGCGGCATACGTCGGGTTGAACCGTTTTAAGCGAACTTAATGATCTGGAGGATCTCGTCGCAAGACGACACGACCCGCGGCTGGCCCATCGCCTCTACCATCTCCGCGGGCAACTGCTTTCCGGCAAGCTCGCTGGCAACCAACGGCGGAGCGTCTCCCGGGAAATAGAGGACCACGGAGCCGAGTCGCAGGACCGCGAGCAACGCCCCCCACAATCGAAGGTCGCCGCAGGGCCGGAACACGCACAATGCTTTCATCTGACCCGGATCCGAATCCAGAGGTGTGACGCCAATGTGGCATGAGTTAAGGTCGTCGTAATAGACGCTCCAGTAGTCCGGCTCCGACCGGGATTGGTCCACCGGGAACAGAGTCCGGACATCTGCCCGGCGTATCCCGGCGGGCTCACCGCCCTTGAAGCACGCAATGAAGACCTCGAAGCTCAAGACACCCTCCGCCGCCTAAAACCACAAGGTTAATCCGCGTTGTGCCGCGCGAGTGACAATGAATACCCCCAAACTCGCCCGCGGCACAATGTCGGGTTGAACCGCTTGATACTCATTACAAGCCATCGCCAACACACTCAATCTTACCGTCCCAGAAGTCGTTGAGACTACGCCACCATTTTGCGGACTCCGGAAACAAGTATGATGCAAACAGTTCCGGATTTACGCCATTGTTCGACCAGATATTCTGGATTGCTTCGAGTAAATCGATCGTTGCGGCTTCGCGAAGATGTGGTGTTCCCTCTACGTGCATCCTCATCTATCGCGCGAGCGACTGCCGGAAAGTCACCCGTATCGTTGGTTCGCTGAAGATCGAGTAAATGGCTCGCGAACGCACCGAGAGCTAGGTACAGGAGATCGTCGCCGTGGTCGCGTCGATGTTCCTCGTAGACGGCTTGAAATGATGGGCTCGCCTCCTGCAACAATGGAAGAACCTGTTGTTGGTCCATCATTTCACATCCCAATGTTGCTGCCTAACCTGTTTATAGACAGTTTCTGCGTAATACCTTTAAGCCGCGGATTCGCGGCCTATCACGTCTGTGCAGTTTTTCCGCAGGTTCAAGCATATTCGATACTTACATGGATGTCACGAAAAACACGACCTGATAGATCGTTTCTCAATATCACGATCCAGTGCCCGCTCACCTCATTTCAACTTCTGCTCCGTGGCGGGCTTGAGTTGCTCGCCGGTTTTCGGCCCAGCCTTTTTCGGCTCCGCGGCCGTCACACGGAACTTCGTCTCACCGCCTGACAATTCCCCGGCAAAGTGCATCGCTGCGGCGCGCAGCTGCAGGCTCTTGATGAGTCTCGGTAGCGCGTCCGGCTCATTGTCGGCGACGAACGCTGCCATCTCTGCAGGGGAAGGTTCCGTCCCGAAAAACGTCTGGATCACTCGGCGGAGCAGTTGTTCGCGGTCCGCGGCGGCGGCCGGCAGGGGGCTCTCCTGCATCACACGTCCGGCGATCATTTCCTGCCAGACGGTAACGGAATCCTTGGGACCTTCCTTGTTCTGCCATGTCCGGAATGAAACCGACACGCTCCTGGGCGTGAAGGTCACGGCGTCGCCTGCCTTGGCCTCGATCCAGTCAATGACTTGATAAATGTACTCCTTGGGTGCCGTCTCGCGTGAACCGACGCCGATGCCGTCGCCTTCCACCTCGGCATACTCACCCGGAGCGAGGCGGAAGATTTTGCGCAAGGGGAAGCCTCCCCCGTCGTCACCCCAGGCAATGATGTCCTTGGCACTCGCGTCCTGCGCCTTGTGCCCTCCGCCCAGAATGTGGGCCCATGTGGCAAAGCAGACGGGGCCTTTGCCGGTGTTGTGAAAGAGCACGCGCGATGTCATCACGCTGTCGAGCGGCTGTGTTTCCGCGCGCGGTTCCAGCAGCCAGGCGACGCGCAATCCATTCGCAGCCGGCTGGCCCCACGGTGCAGCGGCGAGTTTGTCAGGGAGCGGCTTGCCGGGACGGATCTCTCGCTCGGTATTGGTGCGCATGGCCCATTCGGCCCGCGGCGTGATTCCCGCAATCTCGTCGAGCAGTGCGGCGGCTTCCGCCGGTGTCCAGTCGCGCGAGGCGTCACATTTCTTGAGCAACGACTCGAACTTCACGGATTTTTCGTGACCGGGATTCAGGTCGATGAACGTCTTCAAAGACGCCGCCATCTCGCCGATGCGTCCGCCGGGAATCTTGCCGTCGCGGCGCGCGCTGGATTTCCAATTCTCAAACAGTGGTCTGGACTTGACGTCCTGTGGCTGTTGCGGTTCCTGCGGCTGGACAACGTCGAGCAACCGTTTGCCTTTTTCTCCCAGGGCTTGAATCACCGGAGTTTGGTTCAGTGTAAGAATGCCCTTGACGGCGGAATCCACCAGCAATGGACTGGGCACACTCAACGCGCTGGCAATCAGGAAAATCGTGCGAGTCATCTTAGCAGCCCTCCTGCTGTGCCTGTTCGATCAACGCAATCAGCCGCTCACGCGCGTCGGCCGACACCTGGTCCTTGCGCGAATGCAAATGCGATGCCAGTACGGACCGGGAAGGTCGTCCTACAAGAGTTCCGTACCCGACTCTATGAGGCATAAAAAAAGCTGAGAACTCCCAACAATCAGGGGGGAGTTCTCAGCTTGGATGCGGAGAGGACGAGATTCGAACTCGTGGTACGGGTAAACCCGTACGCCGATTTAGCAAACCGGTGCTTTCGGCCACTCAGCCACCTCTCCGGGCTGCGCGTTACGCCCACAATCATACTGGCTCACGCCGCTGACGCAACCCCTAACAGCCTGTTGAAAAAGGTGTCTGGAACTCTCCGAACGTCGAAAAAACGCTCAATTCCGTGGGGTTGGCAAAGTTCCAGACACCTTTTTCAACAGGCTGCTAACGCTTGAGGCCGAAACGCTCGTTTTCGGTCGGCCTGTGATGCTGCGTGGTGGTGGACACGTCGCTTGCTGGGTGAGTTCATCTGGAGACTGTTCTTTTCCGAATTCCGACGTGCGAATCCGCTGCCGCCCGCGTCCTGGCGAACGCGGCTACCTGCGCGATGTGACAGTTGCGTTCGGAAAAGTCTGGTTTTTCGGTGCGACCTGAATTCTCGTTATTCCCGGCAATCTCGACTGCCGATAAGTCTCTTGGACGAACCCTGCCGAGCGGGCGCCAATTGTTGCGCCATGCGTCGCAGGCATCGTTCATTTAATGAGTTACGCCGATTCAGCCCGTTCGGCTTGCGAGTCGACTGCGGGTTGGAGCGGCGGGCTGGGATGGGGAGTCTCGGTCTGGTCCCGGAGGGGTCGGTCGAGCAGAGAATTCCTGGGGGGGAACACGATGTTGACAGGCAATTGGTCACGCGGGACAAGGTCCTGCCTACTGGGTGTCGCCGCGTTCGTCGGTCTGGCGGGAAGTTTGGCCTTCGCTTACGACCAGGTCGAACGGCCGCCCGGAGACCGCCAATTTGAACGCTGCGGAAAATTGTGGCCGCCCTTCCCGCGTCCGGTGGGCAAACCGGCCCGTTGCGTGGATCAGTATCATTACACCAAATACTGGCCCTACCCGCATACGTGTGAGGATCGGAACAGCATTCGATCCGCCCTGAATCAGCAGGCGACGAACGGCTGGGTCGAAGGGACCACGCTGTTCCACTATCACTTCATCAAAGAGACCAACCAGTTGAACTCGGCGGGGATCGCTCATCTGGAGTACATCCTGTTCCGCGTTCCTGGCCAGCATCGAGCCGCGTTCATTCAGATGTCGAATTCGGCTCAGGCCGACCAGGCGCGGGTGACCAACGTGCAAGCGGCCGCAACCAACATGTTGCAGGATGCCAGCCTGCCCCCGATTGCGTTGCGGCGTGCTCGGTCGTATGGGGCGAATGCGGAAGAGATTGACATGATCTCACGCAAGTTCCTGTCTGGAACTCCCGTGCCACGCTTGAGCGGAAATGCGGGTTCCTCGACGGGCGCGGGTGCGACAGGTGCGGGTGGGGGATCGCAGAACGATTAGGGCGGATTGACTGTTGATTTGCGTCTCTTCGTAGGCGAGCGTCCGGCGTAAGCCGGATGGTTGTCTGGCAATTACGAATACCCTCAAAATGGATTTTGCAGTGCGCCGCGTTTCCTGAACATGAAAATTTCGTCCAAGGTTTAAGACAGTCGCTAACAACCATCCGGCTTACGCCGGACGCTCGCCTGGGAACGCTCATCACTCCGTGATGGCACAGAGCTTGTATCAGAAAAGAGCAGCGCCCATGGTGGAGAGCCGTGTTCCTGAACCCGGTCGGCCCGGTGGACCTCGCAGCACGGCATCGCAGGCCGAGTTGTTTGCCCACCTGTTCGGCACGACTCAGGCGGCAGCCACACCCCTCAAGGGGGGTGAGACGCCGGGGGCGCCACGACTGCCCCCACTGCCGCCGGTCTTCAAACCGCGTCTGCCTTCGTCCGCGGGCCTTGGGCCGGTGGCCCCGGTGGCCCCCAGTGGACTCGCCGATTGCGGGCTGAGCCTGTTGCAGGTGTGCGATCTGTTGCTCAAGCAGTTGTATCTGGGGGGCAATCTGCTGGGTGTCGACATGTCGCGACAGGCCCGGCTGCCGTTTAATGTTGTCGATGAAGCGCTGCAGTTTCTGAAGGACGAAAAGTGCGTCGAAGTGACCGCCGGTGAGATTATCGGCCGTATTTCGTATCGCTTCTCACTCACCGATCTGGGCCGGATTCGGGCTCGTGAATGCTTTGAACAGTGCCGCTATGTGGGTCCGGCACCGGTCCCGCTGGAGACCTATGTCCAACAGTGTCTCAAGCAAACCGTGACGGGGACGGTCTGCAGCATGGCCGCGCTGCAGGACGCGTTTTCCGACCTGATCATGCGGCCGGATCTGCTGGAAGAGCTGGGCCCAGCCGTCTGCAGTGGCCGGTCGATCTTCATCTACGGCCCGCCCGGTAACGGCAAGACAATGGTGGCCAAGGGACTGGGACGATTTCTCAACAAGTACGGCGGCGAGATCTACGTCCCCTACGCGATTCTCGCGGAAAACAGCATCATCACGATCTTCGATCCCACGGTCCATGTCGCGACGGACAACGACGATTTGCACGGGACCGAAATGGGTGGCGGCGAGTTCGCCAGCAATCAAGTCGAACGAATGATGCATGCGAACCCGCCCGACTTGCGCTGGCGAAAGATCAAACGCCCGGTGATCATCACCGGTGGCGAGCTGACGCTGGACATGCTCGATTTGCGGTACAATGCCACGTCGAATTTCTACCAGGCCCCCATGCACATCAAGGCCAACGGCGGCGTCTTTTTGATCGACGACTTCGGCCGGCAGATCGTCAGCCCGCGCGACCTTCTGAATCGCTGGATCATCCCGCTGGAAGAACGCACGGACTATCTCACGCTGGCCACCGGACGCAATTTTCAAGTCCCGTTTGAACAGTTGATCATATTCTCGACGAACCTCGACCCCAAGCAATTGGTGGACGAAGCCTTCCTGCGACGCATCCGGCACAAGATCCTGATCGACTCGCCAAGTCGCGAATTTTTCACCGAGATTTTCCGGCTGAGTTGTAAAATGCGTCGAATGGAATTTTGCCAGGAGTCCCTGGATTACCTATACCGGGCCTACTACGACACGGTCCGTATTCCTCGGTCGAGCGATCCTCGGGATTTGCTGGAGATTGTGGTTTCAATCTGCCGATTCCGGGGAATAGAACCTCAATTGAATGAGGCTCTCATCGCGGAAGCCGCACTTCGATTCTTCGCCACGCTGTAGTCATTTCACCTCACATCTGAATCCACCAAATCTCACTCCGCACTCGATAAGATCCGAATTCTGACGAATCCGGCTCTCGTCCGTTCATCCACTTCGCTGTCGTCCTGCCAACTGGCGGCTCTCTATGAGCCGACACGTCCGGCCCCATCACATCACTACCACCATTCCGTTGATTCGTTCAGATTCCCTCAGCATCGGTCGAGGGGGAGCACTGTTATGTCTGGAAACTTCTATACGCGTTCGAGCCTGGTGTTTTGTGTGGCGGCCGCTCTCGCACTCAGCGGCTGTGCGGCCGGCAGTTGGGGTCGACTGGTCGGAAAGAAAACCGATGAGCCGCCCGCGTCAGTGACCCTGGCCTGGGCCAAGCTGAAAGAGGAAGAAGGTCGCCTGACCGAAGCCCGCAATGGCTACGAGGCGGTTATCAAAAAGGAATCCAAAAACGTCGACGCCTTGCTGGGTGTCGCCCGGTTGGACGAGAAAGCACAGCGCCTGGTCCCCGCCGAAGAGGGTTACAAGCGGGCCTTGGAATTGCAGCCCAAATCGCCCTATGTGCTGGGTGAAGTCGGGAAGTTTTACGCGCTGCAACAACGCTGGGAGAAAGCCGTCCCGCTGCTGCAAGAAGCCCAACGGCTGGAGCCGCACGAGAAGTCACATCACTTCACCCTGGCCATGGCACTGACCAAAGCCGGCCGGACTGATGAAGCCCTGCCCCACTTCACCGAAGCCGTCGGCGAAGCGGCCGCTCACTACAACATTGGCAGAATGCTGGTCGAGTCTGGAAAAACCACGGCTGCCGAACGCGAGTTCGTCCTGGCTCTCGCCAAGGACCCCAATCTGGCGGACGCTCAGTATTTCCTCGACGAAATCCGGAATAGTCCAGCCAACGCCACGCAGTCAGCTCCCATCGTGGCCCAGCCCAAACAGACGGCTCCGGTCACTCAACGAGTCTCCGCGACGAGTCCCACGAATCGTCCCACGGTGACGCCGGCCTCCAGTACCAGTCCGCAAATTCGCCCGGCGGCTCGACCCGCCACGTATCCCCACAGCGGCTATGAAGAATTGCCCCCTCCGCCGGAGATGATGGACGATGCGGCCACGCTGGCACCCCAAAACCGGAGCCCCGACCTGCAGCTCACTCAGGTCGGGTACACGCCCGCCGGTCTCTCCGGGCAACCCAGCCTGACGCCCCCCAGCTCAGCCCCGGCATCGCGTTTCCGACCGACCCCGATACCCAATGGGGCCCAGGTACGCATCGGCGCGACGCAGCAGTTCCCGATCGGGCGATAAGCCGAGTTATTGGCGGCCCCTTTACATCGCTTGACTCTCCAGAGTCGAGCGATCATTGAGTCACAAGTTTCTGTCGACCTCAGT
>CAMAVF010000126.1 GCA_945861445.1 Planctomicrobium piriforme
GCAGCCGATCTTCCTCAGAAAACGTCAGTCGAGTCATCCTTGACCCCTCACTCATCCTGCCCATTCCCCATCAGACACCAACACCCATCATCCCAAAAAACCAACGCCTCGCCAAGACCTCATTCCTTGCCGCGCGAAGTATATCTCCACCGCAACCGCACAACACAAGCGAAACTGCGAACAGAACGAGACTACTCGACATGACACGCCGAAACTGCATGTGTTAACTCCTGGTGATTCAAGTTGTGGACTGACAAGCGGGTCGGAATCAGCTTGTGATGCGAAATGAGGATGAGGCGTTGAATACGGCTGACGGCAGGTCAACGGGCCTGCCCCAGCCACAGAGACGTCGAGTATTTAGAAATCTCCCACCACGGCTCCATCGGCCTGTATGCCGAGATTTCGCCACGTCGTTAGATCGAAGAACGATCGCTGACACGGAGGCCGAGGCCTAGAAGTCACCCACGACAGCTCCATCGGCTTTTAGGCCGATGTTTCTCCAAATGGTGAGATCGATATTCGAACTGGCAAATCTCACCGAGCCGTCCCCCATCAAGATGTGGACCCCACCGGTATGCCGGCTGCGCGAGGCGGAGTAGTGAGTATCGCTATTGGTGGAGCCGGGATCACAGGGCAGGTTCATTGCGGGAGCATCGGTCACACCATCGTTGTTGACACAAAAGGCGGGATCGGGATAAAGCACGTCAGGAGCGGAACTATTGGGAGTTGTTTGGGTGCAGACCAGGGCCGAGGCATTATTACCGTTCACGTACCAGCCTCGGACATCCTTATTCGATCCCATGAGTTGTTCGGCGATCATCATCACATTGCTCGATCCGTCAATAAAATCTCGTAAGCTGATCTTCTTGTTATTGGCAAAGGCTGCGGGAGCATTCGCCGGCTTGGCATCGCCCAAGTTCTGACCGACGACCAAGCCGTAGTTGGTTGCCGCACAGGTTCCGGCACCACTGCCAGATTTGGGATTGTCTGCCAGTCCGTCGCTGGGACAAAGCAAGGCGATGACGGGCTTGGCGGCGTAAGCCTGCTGAAAATCATAACCGCCCGTACCGAAATTGACCTGGTTGTAGAGATTCACCTGATCCACATACGGCAGCAGATGGACGATGCCAGCCCGGCGCGGGACGTCCAGCATGGCACCCGTTGTCGTAATCATCGCGGGCGGGAAGACACCCAGCGCTTCGTGGTAACTGTGCAATGCCAGCCCCAGTTGCTTCAGGTTGTTCTTGCACTGCGACCGCCGCGCCGCTTCACGGGCCTGCTGCACGGCGGGCAGCAACAGGGCAATCAGTACGGCGATGATTGCAATTACAACGAGCAGTTCAATGAGCGTAAAGCCGGATTTTGCACGAGAACGCATGAAACAACTCCCCAGAAACAAGGCACCGACGAGCAGGTCAAATTGAAGTGGACAAACCTGTCCAAAATACACATCGTGAGGATCGGCCCAACCTTCACAGACGCTGTTGACCGATGTACGTTGCAGTGTATCTATTGAGTTTCGCAAAACAAATCAGATTTCGGCATCGGAAGACGAATATATGAAAGTTTCTGGATACGAGAGAGATTGCGAGAACTGCCAATTGCGGCAATCTTTGTGGCATGAGTCGGAGAGTTTTTGAACTTCCGTCGATGTCGCCTACACCTGGGAATGGCGGTGTTGGTGATGTGGCTGAGAACTGCCGATCGGCGTTCAATCGCCGAAGACATGGGCCGGTATGCCTTTATAACGTGATCGATTGTCAGATAAAGAGAGTGGGCGAGACGCCTGCCGAGCCTAGTACGACCACAGGTCGGCAGACCCCGTGGGATAGGCTTCCAGCCTGTCATCTGTTACGAAGAATGACAGGCTGGAAGCCTATCCCACGGTTGTCTCCCCTGTCAGTTCACGATGTTCCGCAACGGCAAACCCTCAAGCGCACGCCTGCATGCCTGGCTGCCCTTCACTCGCATATCGTTCAAACCTTCTTCGCTGTAGAAGGCCGAATGCGGATTCAGGATCAGGCGGTCGTGGGCGGGATGATTCGGGTCGCGCCAGGCGATCAGCAATTCGCTCGGTTCAACCGGCGGTTCGTCGACGAGCACGTCCAGTCCGGCACCGGCTAGGTGACCGCTCGCCAGTGCTCCGACCACCGCCATCGGATCGACCGTGCCTCCCCGCGCGGTATTGACGAGGAATGATCCCTTGGGCAACAACGCCAGCGTCTTCGCATTCACGATTTCGCGAGTCTGTTCGGTCAGCGGACAGTGCAGGCTGAGGACGTGGGTTTGGGCGAGGAGTTCCTCCAATGTTTCCGCCCGTTCGACACCGTACGCCTTGTCGTAGCCATCGGGCAGGAACGGATCGTAGAAGACAACCCGCATACCGAGGGCCTTCGCCCGCAACGCCGCCGCAGACCCGATGCGGCCCAGGCCGATGATCCCGAACACGCGGCCGCGCAGGCGGTGAATCGGCGAGGCTTGCAGGTAGGTCCACGGATAAACCCCGCGCTGCAGCCGTGAATTCAAAAAGTGAATGCCCCGGGTCAAGGTCAGCGTCAGGCCAATCGCCGAATCGGCCACTTCTTCGGTCCCATAGTCAGGAACATTGGCGACGGGAATCCCCCTGGCCCGTGCCGCCACGCGGTCCACGTTATCGACACCCACGCCGCAGCGCACGATCAGTTTGCAATGCTTCAGGCGATTGATGGTTTTTTCGCTGAAGTGAATGCAGTGGTACAACATGACCGCGTCGGCATTGTCGATCCTGTCCACAAGATCGTCCTCGCTCAATGCGTCCAGAGCGGTAATATCGGCCACTTCGCCGAGAATCGACTGCTCGATTTCGAGCCCGTCATTAATGAAATCGGCAACCATCACCTTGCCACGTCGACCAGCCATTTTTGTCAGTTCTCTCTATTGGTCTATTGGGTTGAAACGAACAAATTCGGGAGGGCGAGGCTCCTGCCGAGCCTAGTACGACCGCAGGTCGGCGAACTCCAGAGGCTGATTAAAAGCCTCCGGCGGTCGCCGATCTAAAGCTCGTTTTCGGCTCGGCGGGAGCCTCGCCCTCCCTTCTCAAACACGCACTAAGCCAAAATCTCTTTCACCACTTCTCCATGTACGTCGGTCAAACGATAGTCGCGGCCTGAGTGCCGGTGGGTCAGCCGTTCATGGTCCATCCCCAGCAAATGCAGCATCGTCGCGTGCATGTCGTGCAGATGGATCTTGCCGGCGACCGGGCGAAAACCGAAGTCGTCGGTTTCGCCATACGTCAGGCCCCCTTTTACGCCGCCACCCGCCATCCAGGCGCAATAACTTTCCGGTTGATGTTCCCGGCCGTGCGTGTCGATGGGTGACGTGCCCGACAAATCCTGACTCCAGGGGGTCCGGCCAAATTCGCCCGACCAGACGACGAGCGTGTCGTCCAGCAAGCCGCGCGCCTTGAGATCCTTGATCAATCCCGCGACCGGCTTGTCTGAACCGGCACAACTGCCGGGCAAGGCACCCTTGATATTGCCATGATGGTCCCAGCCGCCGATCGTGACTTGCACGAAACGGACCCCCGCTTCACTCAGCCGCCGGGCCAGCAGGCAGGCTCGACCGTGGCGATCGGTGGTCCCTTCGTCGATTCCATAAAGTTCCTGAGTCGCCTTCGTTTCGCCCGACAGGTCGACCAGTTTGGGGGTCTCGGTCTGCATTCGGAACGCCAGTTCGAACGATTCAATCATCCCTTCCATCGGCAGGTCGGATTGCACGCGATCCAGCAGCCGCCGATTCATCCGCTGGACAAAATCCAGGCGTCGACGCTGAGCCGCCGGACTGGTCTCGGTGTCCACGAGATACTTGATGGCCGCCTCTTTGCCCGCCGAGACATTGACCGGAGTCCCCTGGTGCGCCGCCGGCAGGAATCCTGAACCGTAGGTCCGCACGTCACTGTCGGGATGAATGGTGATGAAGCTGGGCAGATTCTGATTCTCAGTTCCCAGCCCATAACTGAACCAGGATCCCATCGAAGGCCGCACATCGATCGACACGCCCGTATGCAGCTGCAGAGTCGCCGGAGCGTGGGCTTCGTTGTCCGTATGGACGGCGCGGAGCATACAAATATCGTCGGCCACACTGGCGAGGTGCGGCATGAGATCCGAGATCATCATCCCCGACTGGCCACGCGGCTTCACCGGTGCGACCGGAGCCAACGCCAGATACTTGTCGACCCCGACCGACACTTCGCGTCCGTCAATGCCAGGGCTGATCTTCTCGCCATGCTTCTTGCGGATCAGCTCTTTCGGATCGAACAGATCGGGCTGCGACGGACCCCCCGCGATGAACAGAAAGATGACTCGCTTGGCCCGCGGCGTGAAGTGCGGCTTGCGAACTGCCAGGGGATTCGCCGCCGCGAATGCGAGATTGCCAATGAGACCTTGCAGCGCCAATCCACCAAACCCACAAGCAGAGGTTTGCAGGAATCGGCGCCGGTTCGGCATGCTGTTCATGGTTGAATTTACGATTTGCATTGCACTTCTCGATTATTTCAAATCTATTACATCCGAACTAAAAATTCATTCGAAGCCAACAACGCGTGACACAGTTCCGACCAGGCGAACAATTCATCCGCCTTCGGTTCCAGTTCGCGCAGATCCTTAAGGAATGCGACTGCCTCGGTCCGTTCGGTCTCAGCAATCGGTCGATTCAACACGCGCAGCCACAGGGACTCCAGTCGCGCCGCGTCACCGGTTGTCGCCAGGAACTTCTCCGCCAGTTCCCGTGCACGTTGCTTCAAAATTTTGCCATTCATCAGGAACAACGCCTGAGTCGGCACCGTCGTCACGGACCGTTGGCCGGCGAATTCAGCGGGCAACGTGAAGTCAAACACATTGCGCACTTCCGCTGGTCCCGCCTGCGGTGCCGAGCGAATGATCGGCAGATAAATCGTACGCACATATTCCTGTTCCGGCCTGAACTTACTCAGTCGGAAGCTGGGCGGATTCACTCCACCCTTGGCCAGGCCACTCGTGTTTTCTGGAAATTCCAAAGGTAGCCCGGGACCGCCCGCAGATGTCATCAGGCGACCGGACGCGGCCAGCAAGGAATCGCGGAGTGACTCGGCATCCAGGCGGCGACGATTCATCCGCCACAACAGTCGGTTATCGGGATCGATAGCACTGGCCGTGGAGTTCGGCTCGCTGCCCAACTGGTAGGCATGACTGAGGACCAGTTCGCGAATCAACCGCTTCTGAGACCAGCCGTCGGCGATAAACCGCGTTGCCAGATAGTCGAGGAGCTCGGGGTGCGAAGGAAGTTCGCCACGAATACCAAAGTAGTCGACCGAGCGGACAATTCCTTCGCCGAACAACTTCTGCCAGATGCGATTTACGGTCACGCGTGCCGTTAACGGGTTAGCGGGACTGACCAGCCATTCTGCCAGTTGCCGGCGACCGCTTTCCTTCGCGGGAATGGCGGCTGGCTGAGGTGACATGATCTGCACGAACCCGCGCGGGACGGCGTCACCCAGGGCATGAGCATTCCCACGAATCGTGATTTGCATATCGGCCGGTTGCGGATAGTCATGCACGGCGAACGCGGCCGGGACGGCCGGGGCGAAGAACTCGGCATGCGGAATCTGGGTGTCGAGCGACTTGATGCGAACATCGAGCTCCTTCTGTTCCGCTTCCAACCGCTCGCGAGTCGGCTGATCGGGTTCCTCTTCTTCCTTGGCGTTGAGGGCCGTCGCGACGACGGTCTTGCGCTGCTTCGACTGTTCGCGTTCAGCCTTCAACTGTTCGATCCGCTGCCGTTGCTGGGTGAGCTGGACTTCCCGTGCGGTGCGTTGAACATCTGTTTCCGGAAGCTCCGCCACGACTGGCCAGCTCCAGACTCCCCACTCGACCTTGTGGACCGATTCCGTGCTGTGAAAGATCCCCCCCAGGGCATAGTAGTCCCGCTGAGAAATCGGATCGAACTTATGATCGTGGCAGCGCGCACAACTGACGGTCAGTCCCAGGAACGCCTTGCTGACCTTGTCGATTTGCTGATCAATCACGTCAATCCGCAGCTTGGCCTTGTCCGCTTCGACGACGGTCAAATCGCCCAGCAGCAGGAAGCCGGTCGCAATCAGATTCGAGGCCCGTTCTTCCACCGTTTGAAAGGGCAGCAAGTCACCGGCGATCTGCTCGCGAATGAATTGATCGAACGGTTTGTCCGCATTGAACGCGGCAATCGTGTAGTCGCGATACTTCCAGGCATGTTCGGCGAACAGGTCATTCGCCGTGCCGATCTGATCCGCATAGCCGGTCAGATCGAGCCAGTGCCGAGCCCACCGCTCTCCAAACGCGGCCGACGCCAGCAGCCGATCCACGACACGCTCGTGGGCCTGCGGGGTCGCATCGGCGATGAACTCGGTGATTTGTTCGGGACTAGGCGGCAGGCCGGTCAGATCGATCGAAACCCGCCGTAACCACGTATAACGGTCGGCATCAGCCACCGGCTGCAGTCCTTGCGATTCCAACTTGGCGAGGAGAAATCGATCGACTTCGTTACGTGGCCACGCGGTGTCTTTAACAGCCGGCACCGGCGGCGATTTGGGCACTTGAAAGGCCCAGAAATCACGGCCTTTTTTCGGATCAGTGCCCGACGGACGAGTTACAGCAGGAACCTCGTGACGCGGGTCGACCGCACCCTTCGCGACCCAGCGGCGGAAGTCGGCGAGGACCGCATCGGGCAATTTCGCTTTGGGCGGCATCTCCACCGACGAATCGCTGTAGCTCAGCGCCTTGATGATCAGGCTGTCATCCGGCTTGCCCGGCACCAGCGCCGGCCCAGTGTCACCACCTTTGCGTAGCGTTTCGCGAGTATCAAGCCGCAATCCACCCTTGGGGACTTTGGTCTTAATCGAATGACATTCGTAGCAATGCTCGACCAGCACCGGCCGGATCTTCGCTTCAAAGAAGGCTTCGTCATCGTCGGCGTAAACTCGGCCCGACAAGGCAACAAGCGCCACGCCCAACATCATCCAGGCGAGCCGGGCGGCGTAAGCCCCCGGATTCTGTCGGAGCCAAGGAGCGAACGGTGCGGGAATCCCGGGGCTTACGCCACCGGGCTCGCCTAAACAGGTTAGTTGATGAATTTGCATGGCAGGTGGCAACCGATTCCAACTCACGCGGATTTCTGGGACTGGGCGGAGGCCGTCAGGCGAGTCAACACGGCCTGCATGTGGGCTCGCATGGCCCGTTCGGCGGCATTGGGATCTCGCTGGCGGATGGCTGCGACGATCTCGTCGTGCAGGCGATGCCCCAGTTCGTTGTCGCGTGGCAATGGCGTGGTGCGGGCCATTTGAGCCAGCACGAATTCGTAGATCACTTCCATCACATTCTGCATCAATTCGTTACCGGCAATGTCGACAATCTTGCGATGGAAACGAAAGTCGATTTCCAGGGCCTGATCATACGGCCGGTCGAAGTCGTTTAATTCCCGCAGCAGTTCTTCGAGCGCCACGATGTCCTCGTTCGTCGCCCGTTCAGCCGCTTGCCGGACCGCCTGAACTTCAATGGCCGACCGTAATTCGGCATACGTGAGCAACTCACGCGGTGAAATCGTCAAAGCACTGCGGACCAACTGGGCACAATTGGCCAGACTACCCCGGTCGCTGACAAACGTGCCGCGCCCCCGCTGAATGGTCACCAGTCCCATGCTGTCGAGGCGCGCCAGGGCTTCACGCAACGCGGGGCGGCTGACCTGCAATTGGTCGACCAATTCCAGCTCACCCGGCAACCGCATGCCCGGCTGCAGGTTCTGTTGCTTGATGACCGCCAGCAGGCGATCAACGACTTGATCGACGGTCGAACGGCGAGGAATCGGCTTCAGACGCACCACGAGTCACCTGCAAAGAACGCACAACAAGTCCAGTCAACGTGTTAGATGTCAGACATGTTATAGGGCGGTGTTTTCGATGTCAATTCATGCCGCTGCATGGCACTTCACGACAAGATATGCGAACTTAGACATACGAATGTCGGATTGCTCTCTCGAGGAGAATTGGTGTGGTCTCAATGACACATTGCGTGCAGGCATCGGTGCTGTGGCTTGTTCTCGGCTTGAACTGCCCTGCCCTCACCCACGCGGCTGATCCGGTCAAGTCTCTGGTGATCGAGAACTGCTCGGTCTTCGATCCCGAGTCTGGCATGATGCTCGCAGGCCGCACGGTACTCATTCGCGGCGACAAGATCGTGTCGGTGACTGGCCACAGTGAGAAGCTGGATGTGCCCGCCGAGGCCACTCGGATCGACGGGAAGGGAAAATTTGCGTTGCCGGGATTGATCGACGCCCATACTCACAGCGTGCATGTCCTCGACTACGCACGGGTGACGGGCGACGAGGTCCTGCCGCTCTATCTGGCCGCGGGGGTGACGTCCATTCGCAGCACGGGTGAAGAGATCGTTGCGGCGACGCTGGTCGCTCGGTGGGCTATGACGCATCCCGCTTCGTCGCCCCGCGTGTTTACGTGCAGCCCGTTGCTGGATGCTGATCCTCCGATCCATCGTGACATCGGCCGCGGCATCACCGATCCGGCGCAAGTCCCCGGGATCCTGGACGAACTGCAGCGCTGGAACATCAGTACGGTCAAGATCTACGCCGGCACCGGCCGCCCCATCGGCAAAGCCATCATTGAAGAGGGACATCGCCGCGGACTGTTTATTACCGCACATCTGGGGGCCTACAGCGCTCAGCATGCCGTCGAGGATGGCATTGATTGTTTAGAGCATATCTGGTCAGTCTACAATTACGTCATTCCGAGTGACGTCAAACGCGAACCGGGGTACCGCGGTCGCCTGGATTTTTCCACTACGCTGTGTGAATCGCTGATTGCCGACCTGGTGAAGAAGAAGACGTATGTCGATCCCACGCTGGCCGTGTTCCGCAACATGATCCTGCTGCCCGACGTCCCCGAGATCAAAGATCACCCCGACCACGCCCTGGTCCCCAAACGACTGCGAGATTTCTGGCCCGTCTATCTGAAACGAACCGGATGCCCTCAAGGAGGCGCATTGGAAGATCGCCGTCGCGAGTTCGCCAAGTTTCAAGAACTGACCGGCAAGTTGTATCGCGCGGGGGTGCCGCTGCTCGCCGGCACCGATTCTCCCGAACCGCAATGTCCGCCAGGGGGTTCGATGCATCAGGAACTCGAAATGCTAGTGGAATCCGGCCTGCCACCCGCAGCGGCCCTCAAAGCGGCCACCATGAACAACGCGACCGCCCTCCAGCAACAGGAACACCTGGGCTCAATCGCCGCCGGGAAACTCGCCGACATCCTCTTGTTGACGGCGAATCCGCTGGACGACATCCGGAACACACGCAAGATCGAAGTCGTGATCCGCGGCGGCATCGTATGTCAGCCGGCAGAGCTGTTGAAGCTCGTGCCGAAAGAGTGATCCCTATTCGCCATTGAAGAATCAGAAATTGCCTACCAACTGGCAGTCTGGAAGGGCCTTCCGAAAAGCATCGATTCCCGCACGAGTTACCTTTGTGTTGAACAGTATTAGCGTATTTGGTCGCGAAATGCGGCTTAAGGACAGCAGCCCCTGATCAGTCAAATTGCAGTCGCAGATATTAATCCGCGCACCCCGCAAGCCGTCTGGCATCGCTGCCAGGAATTTGTCGACACTGGCCCCTCGTGATCGAATCATGAGTTCATTAAACGGAGTCGCACGCAATGGGCGCAACGTATCTGGGGTAAGAGCCAGGTCTTCTTTTGGAAGATTGAAAACGAGGATCTGTGTATCGAATGGGGTCGGATCATTCAATACCTTCTGCGTGATGTGACGGAACGTTCCGGGCTGGACGACATCGAACCCGATATCTCGACCGGCGAGTTGACGCACTGCCTCACGAACAGGATCGACACCTGCGACTCGTAGCTCCGGTCGACTCAGCATCACTCGACACAAGGGATTACGTCGCTGGAATTCAGCGATGGCAGCTGCGTCAACGTCAATTTCGTCTTGGAACTGGATGAGCCGCAAGTGTGCGACATCCTGGAGTCGCTGCCAGTCCGCCAAAGTTGGTTGACAGCGGGAAAGTCGAAGTTGGTACGATGCCTTCATCTGATCCAGGAATTTCCACTGATCATCAACCATTTCTCCCGCAATTGCGAGATCGTTCAGATGCGGAATTTCGTGTAAATCTGCGACTGCGGAACTGGGAATGCGAGAATTTGTCAGGTCCAAATGAGTGAGCGTCCGTATTTGCTTTAGATAAGGAATGGCTTTGGCGTCAATTTCCTCTCCCCAAGGATTCAAAGCCCTTAAATTTGCCAGACTAACGAAATGCTCAAGGTCCGAAATCGTCAGAGACTTGACGTTTTCACCAGTCGCTGCAGTCAGATAAAAAGGCTCGTCAGGTAGCTTTGTAAATGGAGTAAACACCGTTGAAGCCCCCTGGATGTCAAAGTTAATTGCTCCGCTACCGAGACGCTGTTGCCAGAGTTCCGCCGCTGCATGTTCGCGATTGACTGGGACTGGGGGCACTGGCAACGTGGGGGGAATGATTTCTTCCGGCGAGACCACTGTTGACGGGGTGAAATTGCTGATTAGTTGGCAGGCTGGTCTTGCCTTCTTGAAATTTTCAATTCCTTGCCGAGTGACGTGGGTACCCTGCACATTCAGAATGGGGAAGGACGTAACGCGTTCCAGTTGTTGCAGACCGTCGTCGGTCAAGTCGGAGTTGCTCAAATTGATCTCCTCGACCGACAAGGAAATCGGCAAGTGCTTGCTAAGTGTGTCTGCTTGTTGCAGTCCAGTGGCATTCAGTCTAATGAGGCTCAGCTTGCTCAACCCAGAAAGGGACTGCTCGGTGGGTGGGGCTTGAGGGGGCACGAATACCGTCGTGACCGTAAAGGGATCGCGGCTGCGTTGATCCCGAACGTAGGCCAGGGTCAGCTCGCGTGGGGTGTCCCTGTAAGCGTCCCTGGAAAGTCGGAAGCCCTGTGACAACAGCAACCGTGCGCCATTGCGAACGGGATCGAAACCTTTGACCTCCATTTTCCATGTCTTGGGTGGATCGTTTGATAACGCGATGAGCCGGCAAAGGGGATTCTTCTCGTATAACGTCGCAATCATCGCATCGTCAACTTGAGCTTCTATCTGGATCGTTCGAAGTTGCGGAAATTCGCTCCATCGTTGGAAATCCGATAACGTCGCCTGACGATAACCGTTCAGGATCAACGTGCGTAAGTGCGGCAAATCGCCCAAAAACTTCCAGTTGTCATCGACCTGCTTGGCACTGATGACAATCTCGTGCAGGAAGGGAAGTTCTCGCAGTTTCCCGAACTCTGAGGTCCAGATCTGCGTGTCTTCGAACTCCACCTTTCGGAGATTGGGTATTCGGCTCAGATATTCGATTGCTCGAGCGTCAACCTTGCTACCTTGGATCTCAATACTTTGTAGACCTGACAAGCCTGCAAAAGGTTCAAGAATTCCGGAAACCATGTCCGCCGTAGAGCGGGCGGCGCGGAATTCGAAGGATGCGACTGGAAGTCGTTCACCTCGTAAGATCTGCAGTGTCTTACCACTACTCTTCAGCACCACGGTGACGCTGCCTATGTGGTCGATCCAGATTTGGGCGGCTGCTCGGTCACGATCGATGGCGACGACATTTCGGGATGATTCTGGAGATGGCTGTTCAGAGAACGTCCCATCGAACACTCCATAATCGCTATGCACGATGCAGGCCGGGCGGCGTTCCAAGAAGGCTTCGATGCCGGCTTTGGTGACTTTGGTCCCTTGCACGTAGAGTTTGACGACTGGGTCGAGACGTTCGAGTTGTCGCAGTCCTTCATCGGTGAGATCGGACTTGATCAACTTGATTTCCTGGACCACAGTCGACAGAGGCAGTTTCGCGGCAAACTGATCGGCTTGTTGCAAGTCATTCGCTTCAAGTGCCACAAACGGGAACTTGCCAAACGCAGCAAAGTCAGTCGACTTGAATTGCGGGGGAACGCGCACATTTCGAATTGATATCAGGCTGGTATTCTTACCATCCGCCACCGATTCCTTTGTCACTTCGAAGTCAGGGGATTCCCAACCAAAGTATGACAGCCGAATTTCTTGCTTCAACAATGCGAGGGCGCCAGAACGAACTGGGTTCATACCGAGGACAGTGCTGTAGTAACTGTCCGATTTTGGGGAGCTGATTCCGACTCGCACCTGACAGAGTGGATTCTTTTCATGAAGCGGCAGGGTCATTGCTGCATCCAGAGTTTTGTCGCTTCGAAATTCGATACAACGCAATTGTGGGAACTCGCCCCACCGGCGAAAGTCGGCCGCATTGGGTTCGTAGTCCGAGATTCGAAGTTCTCTCAAGTAAGGCAGTTGTTTAATGAACTGCCAATCATCATCGACTTGCTTGGAGCTAATCGAGAGTTGTCGCAAGAGTGTGAGCTCACTGAGACTGCTCAATGCCGAAGTCTTGAGTGAGGTCTTTTCGATAAACAATTCTTGAAGGCGCGGATTGGTTGCAAGGATCTTGAGCCCTTGAGCGTCCAGGCCGATCGCTTCATTCAGCGTGATGGTGGTCACTCTTTTGAGCCCGGATAGACATCTGACGTCGTCGTTGTTCAGCTCACCGGGAGGTAAAGAAAAGTCGTAGAGTTCAAAGGGGGGATCTGGGAGTGCGATTGCCGGACGAATCTGAATGTGATCTTTGGTCAATTTGAGTATGGCGTTTCCGGTGCCTCCCCGGCTGATTAACAATTTGGCAGCCGCACGATCGCGGTCGATTGGCGAGGGTTCGCTACGAGTGGCTGTATCAGGTGGCGAATGAGGCACCCTCGTCAAAACTGGGACCGACCGTTCCGCGGCTGCTGTCGTTGGCGCCACAGCTTTCCGCTCGATCTTGACGACTTCTTGCTTGTTTTTGGTAAGCGTCACCACGTTGGGGGTGACGGTGTATTCTCCGGTCAGTTCTGCGGGTAATTCGATTTCGATCTGACCGGTGCGGAGGAGTTGTTTGTTGTCCGTGCCTTTCAGCATGGTCCAGCCGTTGCCGACTTCCTCGCCGTTGCTTTTGACTTTGACACTGATGCCCGGGTGGTCCGAATGGATGACCAGCTCGCCCTTGTCAGTCTCGATACGAATCACATAGGTGGCGGCAGCAATCAAGAGTCCGCATGCGGTGAGAGCCAGTGCGGTCCACCCCCTGACATTTGAGCGTGTTCGTGATGGGGATGCTGCAACTTTGGTCGTGGTGGTTGGAGCGGCGGTTACCGGCGGACGCGGCTGAGGACTGTTGATGGCGTGCGTGCCGATGAATTCCGCAGCGTTGACATCCACTGGTTCTCCCGGTGGCGTCGTCGCGAGAAAACTCACCAGGGCCCGCACATCGGCCGGCTGACTGAATGGTGCCAGGGCATCGGCGAGTTCGCGAGGTGTGGCGAATCGTTCATGCGGCTTCTTGGCCAGCATCTGCATGACGATGGCTTCGAGTTCGGGCGTGATCTCTGGACAGCGCGTAGTTAAGGGGGGCGGATCCTGCGTTGCCAGGGCCATCAGCAGCTTGATCGGTGAGCGGTACTGATCGCTTGAGAACGGGGCCTTTCCCGTCAGCAGTTTGTAGAGCGATGCTCCCAGGCTGTAGATGTCCGCGCGGATGTCGACGGCGTGCGTGTCCGCCCCCTGTTCGGGGGCCATATATTCCAGGGTGCCCATCACCTGGCCGGTGGCGGTCAGTTCGCCGAAGTTTTCCAGATGGTCCTCATCGAGCAACGCCAGTCCCAGGTCCAGGACCTTGACGGCCGGGGCTTCATCGTGGTTCTCGGGCAGAGTCAGCATCAGATTCGAAGGTTTTATATCACGATGGACCAGGCCATGCTCGTGAGCGTGCTGCAGGCCGAGTGCCGCTTGCCGGATCATTTCGCAGGCCGCGCCAATCGGCAGTCGGCCGCGTTGCTTGACCAGTTCTCGCAGGTCGATTCCGTCGACCAGTTCCATGACCAGGTAATGTGTGCCGTCAATCTCGCCCGCGTCGTGGGCGGCCACGATATTCGCATGATGCAGTTTGCCGACGGCGCGCATTTCGCGGTTAAACCGAGTGACCGCGTCGGGATTCTGCAGTCGGCCGGCCGTCAGCAGTTTCAAAGCGACGACCTTATCCAGTCGAGTATGTACCGCCTTGTAGACCGTCCCAAACCCCCCTTCGCCCAGCTTCGTCAGCAGGCGATATTGCCCCAGCATGCCGCCCCCGGGCAACGCGGTCTCTTCATCCGCGGCAGCAACCAATTCCACCGCCAGTTGTTGTCGGGTGACGAATGAGGGGTCTCGTCCGATGGCTGCGACGAGATTTAAAGCCTGCTCGCAGGCGGATTCTTCACCGAACGGATCCGCAGGTGGCGGTTGTTGCAGATGTTTTTGCAACAGGTCCAGGTCAGCCTTCACCTTCAAGACCGAGGAGTCGGTGAATTCGTCGGAGGGCGAATAGGTCTCGTCGGCCGCCGCCAGAGTTTCCACCAGGTGTTCGTGGTCGATGTGAGACTGCATGTTTGAGGACTCCGGGGGCCGGCCGTGGAATGACCAGCTCGAATTGATACACAGGCGACGGCGGGCATGCGTGACGCTTACAAGCTCGAAGCGCAAGCGAGTGCATTCCGTCGAATCAGCAATTACGATGTACTCGCTTGCGCTTTTGAAATTGCGATGTCAACGAAAGCCGGTGTGGATTGGTCTCCATGATGGAGTGTCTTGGTTGATTGAGAATACATTTGGGGAACACTGATCTACGCTAATCGACGCTAATCAAGACAAAAGAAACTGACGCTCCACGATTGGTCTTTGTCTGGATTAGTGGAGATTAGCGTAGATCAGTGTTCCCAAATCGAATTCTTCATCGCACCTTCAAAAAATCGCATGCGAGTGCGTTCCGTTTGAATGAGCAATACCAATACACTCGCTTGCGCTTCGAGCTTGTATTCGCGGTCGCTTCGCAACCGGCCCGCTACTAATACAATGCGCGAGCGCCACGCGAATCTTGGAAAGATCTATCAGGGTGTACCCAACATGGCTGTAGGGAAAGACTTATCTGGCGTTCAATCGTCGGCGAGGACCTCACGTAACCGACAGAGGACTCGGTATTTGGCCTGGCGGACTGCTTTGGTGGTCAGACCCAGTTCGATACCCACTTCTGCGGCTGGCTGGTTGTCGATTGTCGTGCGCCAGAAGGCGTCCCAGGTGCGGGGTTCGAAATCCCCTTTGATCAAGGTCAGCGCGCGATGAGCCAGGCTGGCTGAGGCATCAAAACCGTCTGTCACGTCTGGGCTGGAATCGATCTGGTCGAGCGATTCGGCGATTTCCTGAAATCGGATCTGGGCATCGGTGCCCCCCACTGCCTGGGGATGCGTGGCCTGCTGGCGATAGAACTCGCGCACTGCGTTGCGGGTGATCGTCCACAGCCAGCCGCGAAAGGAATGATTCGGTCCCCCCGACGAGTAGCCCTCGACATGCTGGGCGACTGAAAAGAACACGTTCTGCACGACGTCGGCGGCATCACTGGGCTGCAGGCCGCACTGCCGCGTCCAGCGATACGCGAGCGGGCCGTACAACCGCGACAGCCGCTGCCAGGCCTCGGGGTCGCGCCGCTGGACGCGGCGGATCAGCGACGCCGACGTCGAAAACGAGGCGGTCTCGGCCATATCGGGCTGTCGTTTCTACCCTTGGAGGAAATTGACTGACCGCCTGATGAACATCTGCGACCAGCATCCTCATTGTGATAGAAAGCGCATCGCAATTCAAATCCCATTGGTCCCATATGTCCTATGAGTCTCATAAGTCCCATTCAAGGATGGGACTTATGAGACTCATAGGACATATGGGTAGATTCATCCCCTCCCTTCTGTGCGGCCATCGAATAGGATCATGTGGCAATGTGGCCATCCACCTGAACGGCACACAATCTCATTAAAGGTGCTCAGCATGACGATTGATTTTCGGCGGCGCGAGTTTCTAGGAGTTGTTGGTAGTTCTGCATTGGCGGGAGCCGTGCTGGGTTCGCTGTCGCGGACGGTGCCGGCTGAGGCCGCTCCTAAGTCCGATCGACCGCGAATCAAGATCGGCCAGATCGGGGTCGGACACGCCCACGCCAGCAAGCTCTCGGTCTACCGCGAGTCGCCCGACTATGAAGTCGTCGGGATCGTCGAACCCGATGCCAAGCTGCGGCAACGTGCCGAAGGGCAGTCGCCTTTCAACGGATTGAAATGGATGACGCAGGAGCAGTTGTTGAATGAGCCGGGCCTGCAGGCGGTGCTGGTGGAGACTCGGGTTCGCGACTTGTTGAACACGGCCGAGACCTGCGTCGCCGCGGGCAAGCACGTGCATCTCGACAAGCCGGCCGGCGCTTCCCTGCCGCAATACCGCACGATTCTGCAACAGGCTGAAAAGCAGAAACTGATGGTCCAGATGGGTTATATGTTCCGCTACAACCCGGCCATCGTGTTGCTGAGAAAATGCCTGGCAGAGAAGTGGCTGGGGGACATCTTCGAAGTTCACGCCGTCATGAGCAAAGTGGTCGGCGCCGGCAGCCGGAAGGAACTGGCCGAGTTCCAGGGTGGCATGATGTTCGAGTTGGGCGGGCACATCATGGACCTGGTCATTGGCGTCCTGGGGAAGCCGGACACGGTGACTCCCTACGCGCAACATGCCGCGGCGATTGATGACACCCTGACCGACAACATGCTGGCCGTGCTGACGTATCCTCGCGCCACAGCGACGGTGAAGTCGAGTGCCATGGAAGTCGATGGGTTCGATCGGCGGCACCTGGTGGTGTGTGGTTCGGAAGGGACGTTTCACATCCAACCGCTCGACAATCCCTCCGCCCGCGTGACGTTTTCCAAGCCGCGCGGCGAGTTCAAGCAGGGCTACCAGGATGTCACGTTCCCGAAGTACCTGCGTTATGTGGATGACGCCGCAGACATGGCGCGCGTCATTCGCGGCGAGAAGTCAACCGACTTTTCGTATGAGCATGATCTGATTGTGCAGACGGCGTTGCTGCAGGCGTGCGGGATGCCGCTGTGATCTCGTCAGCACCAACGGTGCGCTCGATGGGAGGGTGAGGCTCCTGCCGAACCGCAAAGTCTATTGCGGGCCGATAAACGCGTGCGGTTCGGCAGGAGCCTCACCCTCCCATAACGTCGAAATACCCCTCGCGGCATTGCCTGAAGGGGCGCGCTTGACCGCAGATTCCGGCCTAGCCCGGATTATTCACCATTGTTCAACAAAAATGGCCTCGTGTGGCGTATAAGTTGTTAACCACAACAAACTTCAACGCACGCACGGAGGCCAGCTATGAGTTTACAGTCTGTCACGGGATTGTCATTCGATTTTCCCAAGATTCG
>CAMAVF010000127.1 GCA_945861445.1 Planctomicrobium piriforme
TACGACAACTTCACCGAATTCCGCCACGCCATCGATGGCTGCCTCGACAACATCCCCACAAAACACCGCCCCCAACTCGCCACCCTCATGACCCACAACTTCCAACACTTCAACCCGGCCTCATTCCTCACCGCGTGAAGTATAACGGATTCAATTTCGATTGCGGTGCGAATACGCTGTGGTACACGTCGGGGAACACTGTGGGGAACCGGCCATCTTCCACCGGTTCGCCGGTGCCGCCTCCGCCGGGCAAGACGCGCTGGGGGGCTGAAGGAGCCGTGTCTGCGTTCCTCTGCCCGAGTGCCCAGGCGACCTACCCGGGCAACATGATTTATGCAGCTTGGATTAATGCACCGTGGTACTCAAGTAATGGCGCCCCGGTTAAGTCGCAAACGGCAGACGGCACGAATTTTCCCTTTAAGAATGGATCGCCCTACTTTTATTTCCAAAACTCATACGGATTCCCGGCGACTGCGGTCGTCGGCAAAACGCATTACGTCGCCATGGGGGGCCTACCCGTTTGCACCGCCTCTGCCACCGCCGACGCAGTTCGGGCGCCAGGCGATGCGGCTCTCAACCAAACCAGCCCGCAACCCGCAACCGACGGCCGATATCGGGGGATCTTCAACGGCTGGAATGGGACGATCAATCCCAGTGACACCAGTTGCAAAATTGCCCTCGGGATGAGGCCGCGTGACGTCACCGACGGGACCAGCAATAGCATGCTGTTTTGCGAACTCTCCGATGGAACCTTTAAGACGAATAGCGGGTATATCGGTGACAATATCGGCGCGATGACCTGGTGTTGGGCGGCCGGACCGTATTACACGGATTTTGCTCCGAACCAGGGCCAGGACGCCCCTGCGAATGTCGCGGACGGTGAGTTTCATCGCTTTGGCAGCGCTCACTCGCAAATCCTGAATGCGTCCTTCGCGGACGGCACCGTTCGCAGCATTTCCAAGAATATCAGCTTCACGGTCTGGATGGCGCTCGGGGGAATGGCCGATGGTCAGGTCGTCGGCGATTTCTAATTGACTCTAACAAAACCTCTGCGGCAGTACAGAGCCGCTTGAATTGTCGCGGTTCCGAACTGCCCTCAACCGGTTTTGTTAGGGATTCTAAGCAGGTTGACAGAGTATGCGATGTAGGATGTGCACTCTTGCCCGTTTCTGGGTTCGAAACGTAAATGCGGATGGGCGGCTGTGTCTACTTGGCGGCTTTGGGCGGGCGGACCTCAACGGGTTCAGTCTCTTGAACCTCTTCGATTGAGTTGCCTGAACAACCCAATACGCAGGTCGCCATGATGACAGCGCATGTCGTATAGGTTAAGATGATGCTGCGATAAAACAGGCTGTGTGTTGAACTCAATTGTTTAATAAACATTTGAAATGTTCCTTCAATCCCCGCAGCCCCAGTCGTGGGTCATCCAAATCTGAACTGATTGGAATCTAACCCACCATCAGTGGATTGTCAATTATGAATGCATGAACATATACGCCTTAAGCTGAGTGATTCGTGTTTCGCTTGCCTGGAAATCGGCGGGGCTGTTGAGATTCCTGCTGCCAGAGGCGTTGATACATGCCCAGATTGTAATCCATGCTGCGTTCAAAGCGAGTCCGATGGTCGATGTCGGTGCTCTGCCTGCTGGGAGTTTGTTGGCTCGGCGTGGCGTGGTTCTGGCCGCGGCAACGGTTGAACCTGCTGCTGGTGACTCTGGACACAACCCGCGCCGACCGCCTGGGCTGCTATGGATATGCTGCCGGACAGACGCCGGCATTGGATGCGCTGGCTGCTCGAGGTGTTCTGTTTGAGAATTCTTATACGGTCGTGCCGCTCACCCTTCCGTCTCACGCCACGATGTTCACCGGGATGACTCCGCGCGAACACGGCCTCCACGAAAATGGCACCGGCAAATTGTCTGTAGACTTGCCCGTACTCGCAGAGATCCTACGAGCTCAGGGTTACGAGACGGGCGCATTCGTCGCCAGTTATGTCCTGAATGCCAAGTTCGGTCTGGACCGCGGATTCGACATTTATGATGACGACCTAAGCGGCGGCGGCTACGCCGATCATGATCTCCATCGGCGCCGAGACGGACAGCTCGTTGTCGACAATGCATTGGAGTGGTTGGGGCGACGAAATTCCAAACCCTTCTTCTGTTGGGTCCATTTGTTCGATGCCCATGCCCCCTACAAGCCGCGTGAGTCACTCTTCCAACAGCGATTCCAGGACCAGCCTTACGATGCTGGGATCGCGTACGTCGACTTGCAGGTGCAGCGGATCATGGAACACTTGACTGCGAGGGGCCTAGATCGAGACACGCTGATTGTGGTTGTCGGGGACCACGGAGAGGGATTGGGCGAGCATGCGGAGCGCGAGCACGGGCACATGCTCTATAATTCGACCTTGCACGTTCCGTTGATCATTGCCCAACCGCAACTTGCCCAGCCGGGACATCGAGTCTCCGCAGCAGTCTCGTTGACTGACCTGTTTCCGACACTTGTGGATTGCCTGGGCATCAAGTCTTCGTCCAGCCAGGCGGCGCGTAGCGTGAGGTCGGCTCTCCTGGCCGGATCATTTGAACCACGAGCCTGCTTTGCGGAAACGGATGCGCCAATTGCCGCGCACGGCGCCGCCGCACAACGGAGCGTGATCATTGATTCCTGGAAGTACATTCGCAGTCCCAGGCCCGAGTTGTACGACTTGGGTTCTAATCGTGGGGAGACCCGAAACCTGATAGACAGCGAACCCGCCAGAAAGCAGGAGTTGGACGCTCAGATCTCCGCCTGGGAGGCCAGCTCAATCCCCCACGGTTCCAGTGACGTGCGCCTTTCCCCCGCGGAGCAACGAAGGCTGAACAGCCTGGGATATGCGGGCCACAACAAGGTTCCGTCAGATGCGTCCGGACGCGAGCTACCAGACATCAAGGATCGTATCGCCTGTTACAACTCGCTGATGGACGCCAGCGAGTTGCTCCATACAGGCCACGCGCAAGCCGCCGTCACCGCCGCCGAGAAACTTCTCAACAGCACACCTGACTATCTTCCCGCCAGGGTATTCTTAGGCGAAGCCTTACGCAGCGCAGGTCGTCCGGCGGATGCCGAACGTGTGTTTCGGAGTATCTTAAAAAGTGAGCACGCAGGGACGAGTGCCGAACTGAAGCTGGGAGTTGTCCTGGCTCAGCAAGAGAAGTATGCCGATGCGCTGGATCAGTTTCGCAAGTTTCTGCAGAGTGATCCCGAATCGGCTGAATGCCATCTGCAAATGGGAATTGCACTCAAAGGACTGAAACGCTACCCAGACGCTCAGCAAGAAATGGAATTGGCCCTGCGGCTTGATCCCGAGTCGCCGAGTGTCCACTACGAGGTTGGCGTGTTGCTGGCCAGTCTGGGTCGGGCCGAACAATCTCTGGCAGAGTATCAAGCCGCCTTGCGGTACGCCCCAGACTGGGCCGCTCCGCATTCGGAGATGGCAGTCACCTTGGGACAGCAGAACAGGCTTCCCGAAGCACTCCAACACGCCCGGCAGGCGGTACAACTGGAGCCGCAGAACGCCGATTACCAGTACAACCTGGGGATCATGCATGTAGCCCAGGGCGAACTCGCTGCAGCCATCGGCCCGCTCTCAGAAGCCCTGCGATTACGCCCCGATCATCCCCACGCCGCAGAACAATTGCAACGCGTGCGTGCAGCTCTCAATAGAGAGAAGTGACAGTGTCACAGTCTGAAACCCGGTCGTCTGATGATACTGCCTCTGGCTCAGCCAGATCCTTCGCGGGGGCGGTCACAGGGGCGATCTTGCGGTAGAGGTCAAGTAGCGCTTCCGCTTGCTCGACTCGCGTCAGGGGGCTGACGCCCCACTCGATACATGGACGCCTCTTTCGGGGCTACGGAAATCTGAAATGCCAATTTGTGCAGCTTCAAAAGAGGCGCAAGCGAGTGCAATGCTTGGCTATCCCATAGACCGGGATGCACTCACTTGCGCTTCGGGCTAGTATATCACTGTCGCTGATGCGGGCTCAGGCATTGCATCTCTTGGAAACACGGCACCATTGATATCCTTTAGACCAGAGACCTATTCGATGATATTTACACGATGTTTACTTGTAGTCGCAGTCATGCTGGGTTGTTGCTGGTGCGCCAGTGCTCAGGACAAGCCGGCGTCGCCTTACTTCGAAGATGACGTTGCCAAATCCAATCCGTTGCGGACCGAGCAGGCCCGGGAGTTGGATGCCTATATTGTTTCGCTGAAAAAAGATCCCAGCCGGTTGCAGAAGGTGTTCCAACCGGATTACTCGTCGGCCGCGGCTTTCGAAAAATCTGCTGAGCCGTTCCGTAAGGCGTTCAGCATCAGCATTGGATATCCACCCCCCGGTGAGGCTCCGAAGACGGCCGCGGCGTTTGACCAGATCGGCGAGGATAGCATCGGGACCTACTATCGGGCGATGATTCCCGTGCTGCCCGGGGTGCAAGCGGAAGGCATTTATATCGTACCGAAGGGATTGAAGGGCAAAGCGCCGCTGATCATTTCAATGCATGGCGGTGGTGGATCGCCGGAAGTCGCGTTGTTCCGCGGAGGAGCGAACTATCACGACATGGTGCGGGGTGGTGTGAAGCGGGGATATGTTGTGTTCGCGCCGCAGCATCTGTTTTCGGCAGTCGGTTTTCCCGGAGACATCCGCCAGAAGATCGACGACCGAATGCGTCTCGTCGGCACGAGTCTAACGGCAGTGGAGATCGCGAAGATTACTCGGAGTCTCGATGTGCTCGTCAATCGGCCGGAGGTCGATGCGAGTCGGATCGGAATGGTTGGACTCTCGTATGGAGGCTATTACGCGCTGGTGACGCCGGCATTGGACTCACGGATCAAGGTTGCGGTTTGCAGTTGTTACTATGGTGTGCAAGAAGGCCGCTACGAACGTGACGAGTTATCTATACCGGGTGATTTTAGGTTTCCCGACCGCTTCACGTTGTTTCGCGATTCGGACATCGCGGCCCTGATCTGTCCGCGTGCGTTGCAGATTCAAGCGGGCAGCAAAGACGGCATCGATCATCGCGAAGCTGGCAAGCTTCTGGCTCCCCGGTCTGCCGAATACTATCTGAAGGTCGGTCAGCCCGAACGCTTCCAGCATCTGGTGTTCGAAGGAGGTCATGAATTCCACGACGCTTCCGCATGGGATTTTGTGAAGACGCATATGAAGTAGTGAACGGGTTGTAATAACATCCGTCCGATAAGTCCCATTTGCCCCATCTGAATTCATGGGACTTATGGGACTTATGGGACTTATGGGACTCATGGGACTCATGGGATTGGGACGATCGTTAATGCTACGTTGTCATTGCGATCCGCGACTGATATGCCGCCCACTATAAACTATGATGTGCTAATCCGCGCCGGGCGACTTGTGTGTCCCGCGACAGGTTACGATGCGCCTGGGGCGGTTGCCATTTGTGGGGACCGCATCGTCGCTGTGGGACCGGATGTTGATGGTCACAGCGGTCATACGATTGATGACTCTTCAGTGATCGTGTTACCGGGACTGATTGATCTGCACGCTCATCCGGCGTTGTCGGGTTCGATGTTTGGAGTTGATCCCGATCGTGACTTGCTCGCGCGCGGGACGACCACCGTGCTGTCTCAGGGCGACGCGGGTGCTGGCAACTTCGAGGCCTACATTCGTGAAACGATTGAGCGCTCGCAGACTCAGATCAAAGTTGCCATCAATCTGTCGTCGGCCGGTGAGACGGGACCCGGGGGATGTTTTGAACAACTCGACTTGATTGACGTCCCGGCGTGTGTCTCCGCGATTCAGCAGTTCCGGTGGCACATCTGGGGCATCGCGGTTAACGTCAGTCATATTTGTTGCGGCCAGACTGATCCGCGCGAGGTCCTTCGCCGCGGTCTGCAAGTGGCGGAGGAGACCGGATTGCCGTTGCTGTATGGCATGAGACGTCCCGAGGATTGGCCGCTCGAACACCAGTTGCGAGAACTGCGACCGGGGGATGTCGTCACCTATTGTTTTCGCCGCACGCCACATTGCATTGTGCATGAGGGACGTGTGATTGATGCCGTGGTCGCGGCGCGCGAACGCGGGATCTTGTTCGATGTCGGGCATGGCCGAGGTTCCTTTGATTTCAATACGGCCGAGGCTGCACTTCAGGATGGCTTCGCTCCGGACACGATTTCAACTGATCTGCAACGCGGACATGTCGGCCAGGTTCCGATTCATGATCTTCCGCTGGTGATGTCGAAGTTGCGGGCCGCGGGAATGCCGGAACTTGAAACTTTTCGTGCGGTGACTTCACGACCGGCGCAGATCCTGGGATTGGAAAACGAGATCGGTTCGTTGCGAGTCGGCACACGCGCAGACCTCACCCTCTTGCTGTGGCACGAACAGAGTGAACCACTCGTGGATGTCCATGGAAATGCTCGAGCAGGCGGGCATTGGGAAGCGACCGCGACGATTTGTGCGGGGAGAGTGATCACGGCAGCGGCTGGCTTTATTTCTGGCAATCCGTAAGAATTCCTGTATTCGTGGATCGATCTTAAGCAGTCGGACGACTTCCGCCATGAGGAATTCGAGATGCGTGTAACCGAGGTGACGGTGACGATCGTGGAAGTTCCGCAGACGGCTCCACTGGCTCCGTATCGTTCTCACATCCGCAGCAGTTCGACCACGCAAAGCGCCATCGTTCGGGTCGCCACAGATGAGGGCCTCGTTGGTTGGGGCGAGCACAATGTCAACTTTCTGCCAAACCTGAGCGGCCGACGCCTGACGCAACAGGCGTCGGAATGGCTGGTGGGCCGCGATCCGCTGAACATCGCGGCGTTTCATCGCGACTGCCCATTGGAAACGCGATTGAAGTCGGGGATCGAACTTGCGCTGTGGGATCTCAGGGGCAAGGCGGCCGGGTTGTCGGTTGCGGAATTACTGGGAGGTGTGATTCGTCCGCGCGTGGAACTCGCAGCTTGCATGGGGATCCAGACTTACGAGGAAGCGGGCAAGTTTGCGCGGTGGTACGTCGAGATGGGTTTCAGCACCTTGAAGACGAAGGCCGGATCCGACATGACGGAGGACCTGGAAATGGTCCGCGGCATCCGCGACGCCGTCGGTGATCGTCTCAAACTGAGAATCGATCCGAACCGCGCCTACTCGCCGCAACAGGCTCTTGAGCTCTGCCGGCATCTAGAACAATACAATCTGCAATACGTCGAGCAGCCGATCCCCGCGGAACCTTTGTCGGATGCCACGAACTTGCGTCGACAGACGAAGGTTCCGATTGCTCTCAATGAGAGCGTCATCGATCCAGCCAGCGTGATGGATATCATTCTCGCCAACGCTGCCGAGTTCATTCTGCCTGATACTCACATTGCGGGGGGCATCTGGCCGTGCGTGAAGATCGGCCATGTGTGCGAAGCGGCGAAGATCCCGTGCATCATGCACTGCGGACATGATTTGGGTCCCAAGACCGCCGCGATGCTGCATGTCGCCGCGTCCAGCCCCGCATATTCACTCGCGAACGACTCGACGTACTACGGGTTGGAAGACGACATCATTACGCAACCGTTTAAGATCGAATTGGGTTCGATCGCCGTGCCGACTGAACCGGGATTGGGCATTGAAGTCGACACAGCGAAACTGCGGAAATATCGAGTGGATTGTTAGCGAGTGTTCGAAACATGAGTTCACAATGAATGGGAACAGCCTGACTGTTGAAAACGCGCGGCCGACCAATGTGCGTTGGTGTGTGTTCTCGTTGGCGTTCGCGACCTCCGCCCTGCTCTATCTGCATCGGTATGTCTTTGGATTTATCAAACCGATTCTGGCCAAGGAATGGGGACTGACAACCATTGAGCTGGGGGAAATCGACACGGCTTTTTCCGTGTGTTACACCGGCTTCCAGTTTCCGCTGGCAGTGTGTGCCGATGCGTTTGGCGTGCATCTGGTCATGACGGGGCTGATGATCGTCTGGATGTCCGGTCTGGCAATCATGTCCAGTGCTTCGTCGTTCGTCTGGATGTGGTATGCCCAGGCTGTGCTGGGTGCCGGGCAGTCAGCGGTTTATGCGTGCATCAGCCGGATCGCGAATACGTGGTTTCCCCCGGCGATTCGTACGACATTACAAGGAGTTGTGGGGATTCTGGCGGGACGATTGGGGGCGTTAGGTGCGTCGCTGATCTTCACGACGTTGATGCTGGGCATGTGGGGCCTCGACTGGCGGACGGCCCTGTGGATTCATGTGGCAAGCGGTGTGGTGCTCATCGTCTTGTTTGCAGTGCTGTTTCGCAGCACGCCACGCCAACATCCTCGAGCCAATCTGGCGGAAGCAGAACTGATCGAAGGAGCAACAGGTTCAACGGTATTCCAGCCTCCCGCAGTGAGTGGACGAATTACGGTACGACAAATGCTGCGGACGGTTTCGCCGCGATCATTTCTGAACCTGATGTTCCTCAGCGTTCAATCACTGTTGAGCACATTCGCCGACAATGTGTTTTCCAATTGGATTCCGCTGTTTTTGTTCCAGGTGCATCATCTGGAATTCAAGAAAATGGGAATCTATGCGGCCTTACCGTTGCTGGGGGGCGCTGTCTCGGGCCTTGTCGGTGGCATTCTGAATGACTATTTAATTGCAGCCACGGGTAATCGCCGTTGGACTCGAGTGGCGATTGGTTGTGGTGGCAAGGGAATGGCGGCCGTTTTGTTATTCCTGGCGTTCAATAGTTACGATGATCCGTATCTGTTCTGCATCTATCTCTTCTGGGTCAAGCTGTTCAGCGATTGCGGCCTGACAACGGCCTGGGGAGTGGTCACGGATATCGGTGGCCGGGCGACCGCGTCGGTGTTCGCGTTGAACAATTCGATTGCGGGGATCGGTCAGATCGTGGCACCGATCATTTTTGCGACGGTCGCTGAATTCTATGGGTGGCGTTCGGTGTTTGTGCTGGTGATTGTGGCGTATGTGCTGTGTGCGATTTCCTGGTTGTTTATCAATTGCACGATCCCAGTGCTGGGAGAAGTGGCGAACGCCGAGAATGATGCGGAGACCCCGTAAGACAGCGCTCGATAGGCGTGAAGAAAAATGATGCAGGCGAGCCCGGGGCGTAAGCCCCGGGATTCTTCATCGTCGTGGGACAGGCTGGAAGCCTATCGCACGACGACGGCTGTCACCCGAAGAGATGAACCAGGGGTTCGCCATCGACCAGTTTATGCGGCCGGCCCAGTTGATCGTGGATCAATGAGTCGGGCGAGATTCCCAGGGCGTGGTACATCGTCGCCAGCATGTCTTCCGGTGAGACGGGATTCGCCTTCGGATAAGCGGCTTCTGCGTCACTGGCTCCGTAGATCTGGCCGCCGCGGATGCCGCCGCCGGCGAGGACTGCGGATTGACACGCTCCCCAGTGATCGCGACCGTGGGCCTTGTTCAATTTCGGGGTTCGGCCGAATTCGCCATACATTGCGACCAGCGTTTCATCCAGCAGGCCGGAGCCGCCGAGATCCTCCATCAGTGCGGAGAAACCGCGATCAAGGGAGGGCAGACAATAGGCTTGCTGCAGCATTTGGGTCCCGTTGCTCCCTTCGAACGGGCCGTGATTGTCCCAGACATTCGCGACGTTGCCACTCTGTTGAATGTACATCCACGAAATGGTCACCAGTCTGACACCGGCCTCGACAAGTCGCCGGGCAGTCAGGATCGCTTCGCCCCATTCGTTGCGTCCGTAGCGATCACGGACCCTGGGATCTTCGCTATTGATATCAAACGCCGTCTTGGCCCGGGATGACGACAAAATGTTTAGAGCCTGGCCGCGGAAGCTGTCCATGTGCTGCGCGTGTCGGACCGATTGAAAACGTCGATCCTGTTGTTCGATCAACTGCAGCAATCCGTGTCGCGCCTGCATTCGCGTCAGTTGCAGGTCGTCGGGCAGCGTCAGCGAATGGGTGGGAGTCTCCTTGGTTTCGCCGGCGTTCGCCGTTTCCATCGGATCGAATTGGCCGCCGAGGAAACCCGCGTAGGTGCCCGCATAGGTCACTCCGTCATGGCCAATCGGCCGGGGAATGGTTACGCACCCGGGCATATTCTCGGTCGTGAGAAACGACGCCACGGTGGAACCAACGGTGGGAAAATCTTGTCGATTCCGAGCATTCCGCGGCATGACCTTTGTCGGGTCGGTCTTGCCCGTCAGGGTGCGATAGACCGATGGTTCGTGGATATTGCTGTCGTGAGTCAGCGACCGGATGATGGCCGTCTTATCCGTATGCCTGGCAAACAACGGCATTTGGTCACAGACATCAATGCCGGGGACAACGGTCGAAATCGGCTGGAAATGACTGCGCACTCCCTCGGGAGCATGAGGTTTCATGTCCCACATGTCCTGCTGAGGCGGTCCTCCCCACAGATAAATCAGAATGCAGGACTTGGCCCGCCCGTCTGATTTCAAAAAGTGATGCGGGATACGTTCGGCGGAATGGGCCTGCTCAGTCCGCAACAAACCTGGCAACGTGAGAGCCCCCGCGCCGATTTGTCCCAGCCTCAGCATTGCGTCTCGTCGGTGGAGCATCTTTTCCATCCCGTGAATGTCATTGGCGTCGCAGAGGTTCAAACCACTACCGTACCACCCCGCAGCGGTAGCAACAAGAGAATTTGCCGCGTTGTCAGGCGAGGATTTGCTTCACGACTTCGCCGTGGACGTCGGTCAGTCGGAAGTCACGGCCGGAATAGCGGTAGGTCAGCCGTTCGTGGTTGAAGCCCAGCAAGTGCAGCAGTGTGGCGTGCAGGTCGTGAACGCTGACGCGATTCTCGACGGCTCGGAATCCGAATTCATCGGTCGCCCCATATGCCATCCCACCGCGAATTCCACCTCCGGCCAGCCACATCGCAAAGCCGTAATGATTGTGGTCGCGGCCGTTACCGCTTTCAGAAACCGGTGTGCGACCGAATTCGCCGCCCCACACCACCAATGTTTCTTTTAGCAAGCCACGCTGTTTCAGGTCGCGCAGCAGGGCCGCGATCGGCTGATCGATCTGCCGGCTAAGACTGGTGATCGACTTATCGATGTTTTCGTGATGGTCCCAGCCCCCCAATTCCACATGGACGTACCGCACACCACGCTCGACCAACCGCCGGGACATCAGACAGCCTCGCGCAAACGGACTGGTTCCGTAATCGTCTTGAGTGGCTTTCGTCTCGTGGCGGACATCGAACACGTCCCCGGCGGCGAACTGCATTCGGAACGCCGTTTCCATCGCGCGGACGCGGGCTTCCAGTGAGGGATCCTCGCCCGTCGCAGCCAACTGGCGACGGTTCAGCCGGGCAATGAAGTCCACCTGCTGTTCCTGACGAGTCCGGTCGAGTTCGTTGTTCCGCAGGAAGCGGACCATTTTCTCAGGCTCTTTTTCAGTCGTATTGATCGGCGTCGCCTGATGCTCGCCCGGCAGGTAGCCGTTGCGAACATAACGCGAACCGTATCCCCCATCGCTCAAACAAACAAATGAAGGCAGGTCGCGATTCTCAGTTCCCAAACCGTATGACACCCAGGACCCCAGCGAGGGATGGATCTGATCGATACGTCCGGAGAAGAGATGATTGGCTGCCGGTGCGTGATTGGGGTTGCCCCCCACCATCGACCGCACTAGGCATAGATCATCGGCACAGTCGCGCAGCTTTGGCAACAGATCGCTGATCTGCAAACCGCTTTGCCCACCAGGCTGAAACGCAAACGGCGACGGCAACAATCCGCCCGTGACACGCTCGGTACGTAAGTCGGCCGCGGCGGGGCGCTGCCCGGCGTGTTGTTTGAGACTGGGTTTGGGATCGAACAAGTCGATGTGCGAAGGCCCTCCTGCCATGAACAGGAAGATCACATGCTTGGCTTTGGGCGCGTGATGTGTCGCAGATCCCGGCGACGTTTTGGGATCGTCGGCGTGAAGCAAATCGGCCAGCGCGAGCGTACCAAAGCCCGCGCCGACTGAGCCCAACAGTTGTCTGCGGGTTAGGCCAATTGGCGCATGATTTAATTCGAATTGCATGGTCCCTTAATCCACATACAAAAACTCATTGGTGGCCAGTAGCGAATGAGCCAGAATCGCCCAGTTTCGTTCGGGGACGATTCCTTGTTCCACTTGCACCAGATCAAGTGCCTCCGTCAGTTCTTCGCCTGTCGGGTTTCTCAACAAGATCCTGCGGAAAATGCAACTGGCAGTTTCCGCTGCGGATTCTGGTTTGTCACCCAGCACCGTTCGAACAACTGCTTCGGCCTGCCGCTGGAGGAACGGACTGTTGAGCAAATACAAATGTTGGAGTGGCGTCGTGGTGGGCAGGCGGTTCTCGGCGTGACGCTTGGCATCGGGAAAGTCAAACAGGCGGAATAAGTCCGCCACCTTCTGGCGGCTGACAATGCCGTATACGGTCCGGCGGCGAGTTGGGGCATCATCCAGATTTACCGACGGCCCCTGCATCGTCGAGTCCAGTTCGGTACTCGTCGCCAGTACGGAATCGCGCCAGGCTTCTGCTTCCAGGCGTCGTCGATTCATCCTCCACAGCAGGCGATTATCGGGATCCCGGTCGTGATAGTTTTCCGTGGAGTGTGTCGACTGGCGCCAGGTCGCGGAGTTGACGATTTCGCGATGCAGCCACTTCAGCGACCAGCCGGAGGCGATGAATCGCGCAGTCAGATCGTCCAGCAATTCCGGGTGCGAAGGTGGATCTCCCAGGCGGCCGAAGTTGCTGGGAGTGGTGACGAGTGGCCGGTCAAAATGCCAGCCCCACACGCGGTTCACGATGACACGTGCTGTCAGCGGCGCGGCATCTTGAACGATCGCTTCGGCCAGTTCGCGGCGTCCGCTGCCCTGGGAAAACGGACGCGCATCCCGAGGTGTCAGGACTTCCAAGAATCTTCGTGAAACGGCCTTACCCGGGTTGGCCGGATTGCCGCGAATGAAGACTGGCAGATCGCGTGGTCGGCTGGGTTGATAGTCCAGGAGTGTCCAGGCGGGATCATCTCCATTCAACCACAACCCGGCATCACGCACACCGTTGGCAATGGGGCCTTCGAAGAGCTTTTTACTCTTCAATGTTTTAAACGCATCCTCCCAACGACGGACTTCTTCGTCGAACATGGTGAGGTCCAACAGGTCCCCTTGAGCCGTCTTGCGGTTCTTTTTCGCATAGTCAAACCTGAGTTCTGCATCGACGATCTGTCGCTGGACTTCCGTCAAAGCCGCGGCAGATTCGGTATCGGTCTTAACCAACGGCCATTCGACCAACTGCGTGCTGGCGATGATTCCGGCCAGAGCGTAGTAGTCTTCTGTCTTGAACGGATCGAACTTGTGATCGTGACAGCGGGCACACGCGACCGTCAGGCCCAGGAATCCGCGAGTCACCGTATCTAGCCGCTCGTCCCATTCGTCGGCCACGATGACCGCGATCACATCAGCCGACAACTTGGGCTCTTTGTGATAGACCGGGGACAGCCCGAGGAACCCCAGCGCGGCGATCTCCGACGGTGCAACATCCAGTAAGTCCGCCGCGAGTTGACGGCGGACAAAGTCGTTATAAGGCAAGTCGTCGTTCAGCGCCCGGATGACCCAGTCGCGGTAGCGGAACGGAAATCGAGGCGGCGTGCAGGTGGATTCCGAAGTCGGGTGATTTTCCGCATAGCGGGCGATGTCGAGCCAGTGCCGACCCCACCGCTCGCCATATTGCGGTGATGCGAGGTAACGCTCGACCAGCCGCTCATAAGCGTCGGGGGCCGCGTCGGCCGCAAAGGATTCGGTCTCAAGATAGGTTGGCGGTACGCCCAACAGATTGAGCGACAATCGCCGGATCAATGTCCGACGATCCGCTTCGGGAGCGTGCCGCATCAGTTTGGCGTCTAGCTGGCTCAGAACGAATGAGTCAATCTTCCGCCGCGGCCAACCGGGCTCGGAAACCGAACCCGGCGATAACTCTTGAACCGGCTGGAAGGACCAGAACTGACGTCCGCGTTCGATATTGACGGGACGCGGCTTCTCAATGACCGGTCCGGCATCCGCCGGGAAGGCCGCACCGCGAGTGATCCATTCGCGAAAATCGGCAATGACGCGGTCGGGCAGTTTGCTATCGGGGGGCATTTCCGCAACGTCACCGGACCAGACAATGGCTTGCATCAGCAAGCTGTCATCGGCCTTCCCTGGCAGGACCGCGGGTCCCGAGTCGCCCCCCTCGAACAGACTGCTGCGCCGATCGAGGCGCAGCCCACCCTTGGGTTTGGGGGTCTCGGCAGAATGACACTTGTAACAGCGTTCGACGAGGACCGGCCGGATCTTTTTCTCGAAGAACTCCAGGTTCTCATCGCCGCGGGCAGTCGATTCACCACACGCTACAAGGCTCGCGCACAGCCCGATTCGCCAGACGGCGGTCTGTATAATGTGAATAGACCTCAGCAACTTCAAAATCTCTCGGAAGGCATCGGGAATCTGTAAGACAACAGCCAAGCTCGCAACGTGTTAAAGTTGCATCAATCAAGACTGATATCATATCACGATCTCCTAACCGTTGCCTACAACGACCAACGCACGTTCGGAGAATCAAAAATCTCGTGGTGTGCTTGGAGACAGCTCACGATGGATTAATCTTCAAACATTCCGCGAACATTTTGCCGGACTGGCGCGTCGATATCACCGGGGCATGCCTGATGCCAAGAAAGTAGCCTTCACGTTCCACGTGAAGTCAGGCGAGCGTATCAGTGATGCTGAGCGTCCCTAACTCGTCGGCCGTATCGCGAGCGTCGAAAGGCGTGGATTACAAGAACTCAGGCGTTTCCTCGGGCGGCTTCAACATATGACACCGGACGGCACCCAGGACAAAACAAAGATAAGATGCCAACCAGACCCAATAGCCAATTTGCAGCGTCAGATTCGGATGGGGCAGCAATGAAAACGAAGCCGCGAGCACGGTCGCGAAGATCCCTACGCTGATCAGCGCCGTTGAGGATCCACAGGCCGCACCCAGAAAGCCCACGAAGAGGATGGGGTTCGCATACCAGGCGGGAAATGCTATGCAATACGGAATGAAAATCAGACACCCTCCGCCCAGCAGTGTGCCCCATTCGCCGTCCTCAATCGCAGGCAGGAAGCAAGACGAGACAAACAGAACGATGCTGGGAAGAAACGAAACTGCGGCGATTCGTTGCGACGTGGAGAGGATGGATTTCATCAGGTATGCTGTCCGACGTCGTGGCGACCGTTGTCAAGGAGCACAAGTCGCTAGTCTATCTGCTGAACCATTCCAGGAATATGGGAAGTTGCGGGGGGTCCTGGGCTGACAGCGTGGCTCGAATGTACTGATATGATTGACCTTTGGCTGGATGATGAACGGGATCCGAATGATCCGAAAATTCAGGAATTATTCGGTGCCGAACCGGGGATGATCTGGGTGAAGACGGCCCACGCAGCCATCAGCCGGCTGAAGAGCGGTCACGTGCGATGGATCTCGCTGGACCATGACTTAGGAACCACGGCGACGGGTAATGATGTCGCGAAATGGATCGAAGAGCGGGCCTTCCAGGGGAACTACGGCGGCTCGACTGGTGTGTCCATTCCATGAATGTGGAAGGAGCCAAGGCCATGCGTGCCGCCCTGCTCAATGCGGACCTCTATTGGTCTCGTCATGAAGAGGCGGCGACACAAGACTGACGACGCGGAAGTCACACGGCGTGGCAGCGGTTTGCAAAGCCGCTTGGAGTGGGTTCGACTCCCACCTGCGTCTCTTTGGAAGCAAGCAATGACGGTTTCCGTCCAGCGGCATGCGGGTCGCCCGACAGGGTTTGTCCCGGCATGTTCCGTACATGGTTTCTAAATGGAAGTCATTCGCAAGGTTAGCTCAGAGGGTAGAGCACCAGATTTGTAATCTGGAAGTCACGGGTTCAACTCCCGTACCACACCACGTCGGCTAAGAACCGACTTTCTGGACAGGTCGCCAGACCTATCCGCCAATGAAGCCCAAGGGAGGCGAGCGTTTGTTTGATCGGCTTCAGGACTTTGTTCTGAAGCAGCATGTGAAAAGGCCCTGCAGGACGTGGATTCCGCCGCAGCGCTGGCTCGGCAACGATGCGTACACAGGAGAGTCGATGGGTACTGAGGTTCGCCTCGGGACGAAGATTTTTCTAACGGCGCAACGACGCCCAGCGAGACTTCGGCTTAAGCGTCTCTCCGCATTTTCCCCTGTGATCAGCGAACGCTTCGCCTGCTTAGGGTTCTTAACAATTCTCGGTATTCAATTGAGTTCGTTGCTCCTCTAGCTCTCGGTTGTGCCTCTCTAATTCACATGCCTTTCGGCGATAGATGTGGGCCACCGGCAGATACAACGCAATCACGATTGCTCTCCGCGGCCAACCGCCTAAGAAATTACCCACGAGTAACGTAACCACAAATGTGGCAGAAATTATGCCACCCATCTTCTTCAATTTTTTTAGCCGCAATTCACCTCTTGCGAGTCGTGCGTCTAACTCCTGCACGGTTTGGGACACTCCGGAAAGCGCGAAATCCCGCACTCTTGTCCGATCGACATGCATACAAATATACGCCGAGATGGCGGCGGGCGGCGCTCCCCAAAATTTGCCGTTGCGAAACTGAATTTGTTGTCCCAAGAACTGAACGCGGAGTTCGTGAAAATCATGGTGTCCATGCTCTCTACGCCAGATCTCGGCATAGATGACTTCTTCCCATCGATACGGAATCGTTCGGCTTTTCTTGACGATGGAAATCTGTTGTGAAGTCATTTCGACGGAACGCGTGTTCGGCCAATAGAATTGAACCTTGACAGACGCCGGTACGAGCTCTGGAGCGGGCGGATTCCAAGCGGCACGGATCAATCGATTAAGAGAGTCCGCGTCGGACTCTTCGAGCGTTTCCAAGGTAAGTGTGCGTCCAAAGATCGGTTTTTCGGGCAGTTTGTAACTCTTGCCCATCGAGATCTTTCCGAATTGAACTCGGCCATCAACAAATGCGTCCCACGGCCAGAGGATCCACCACGTCAGGAAGCGTTGACTGATTCCAAATCGATCCGCTCGAACGCGTGGCCCCAGGTATTGCGATAGCCACAGTGTAGGGACTGCCATAATCAGGATGCACGAGCATAGTTGTACCGGCGTGATTGGTTTCTGCTGCAACCAAATCAAGTACAAGGCCACTATCGGAATGCAGATGCCGCCGCCAATTCCCCACAGGATTGCTCTTCGCGCTCCGGGATGTATACTTCGCGCGGCAAGGAATGAGGTCTTGGCGAGGCGTTGGTTTTTTGGGATGATGGGTGTTGGTGTCTGATGGGGAATGGGCAGGATGAGTGAGGGGTCAAGGATGACTCGACTGACGTTTTCTGAGGAAGATCGGCTGCGG
>CAMAVF010000128.1 GCA_945861445.1 Planctomicrobium piriforme
ATTTCCAGGGTGACGTTCTTCATCAGCGACCGCACCGCGGCCTGCGTCGCATTGGCATTGAAAGCGACGAACAGCGGAGTCGTTCCCACGCCGCCTGAATAGTTGCCGATGACCGTGCCACCATAGGTCACGCGATCGCCCACCAGGCCAATCGCGCCGGAGCTCTGGCCCTGGTTCAAGATGGCGAGTTTTTCGTTCACGGACGTTTCCAGCATCGTCACGGTCAACGACCAACTGATGAGTGATCCTGTACCGTCCGACAGCGGGGTTCCCAGGGCGTCCGTGATCTCCAGCTTCCAGGTGCCATTCGGATTCTGGCCGTCCACGGGCGAAAGTTGCTTCTCCGGCCGGAAACTGCCGGTGAACGGGGCAGAGGCATTGAAGGACAGAATGTTCGTGAAGGCCTCGTCATCGAACGTGGTATTCGTGAAGTTCTGCGATGTGGGGAACGTGCCGACACCGACATTGCTGAACAGCTTCACTCGTGTCCCAATCGGGCTGACCAGGTAGGCGGTCAGTTCGGGATTGTTCGTATGCAGGATATTCACCGTGACATTGACGTCGGCCAGGGTGCCCACAGCTCCCGACACAATCAGCGGCGAGCTAATAGTCGGGTTGGCCGGATTGAGATTGTAGTCCAGCGCCACCGGCAAACTGTTCGTGGTGTAGGTCCGCTGCGTGGTCTGAATTTCGCCCCCTTCATTGCCAATGATGCGAACCTGCAGGTAGCCGCCGCCGAAGTCCAACGAGTCGGGGTCGGTCACGTTGGCAAACACATCCACCGGCACGGGGTCGGTTGCATTTTCGGGATAATTCAGCGTGCTGCTGGACAGCGTCACGACCGGCGCATCATTGACGGGAATGACGACGATCTGCTTGGTGGCCGGAAGACTGGCACCGTCCTGACCGTCAGTAATCACAATCTGGACCGTCCGCGTCAGGGACGATGGATTGTCGCCAAGCGTTTCGAACTGGACGACACGCAGGAGGGCCTGCACCGCCGGCTGCGTCGCGTTGGCATTAAAGGTTACGACCAGGGGATTCGCGCCGACCCCATCGGACGTAATCGTACCGATCTGGGTCGCCTGATAGTACACCTGATTGCCGGACAGGCCAATCTGACCCGCACCAAACCCGACATGGCGGATCGACAGACGATCTTCGGCCATGGCATTGTTGACCAGGGTGACGGTCATCGTGCCATTGGCAAAGGTGACCGAATTCGCATCGGTCACTTTCGCGCCGCTATCGATCACGACGGGCAGTTCGTTTTCGGTGTAGGTTGCCCGGCCGTTCGGGAACGTGATGATCGGCAGAATGTATTGATTGTAGAAATTGACGCTGCTCACAATCCCGCCGAAGGGGACGCTGACGACCTGCGCCGGGTTGGAATTGCCCGGCGTCGCGGCCGGCGATGTCTGCACCCAACCGGCTTGCGGGACCTCACGCACATTGTAAGTTCCACCCACCGGAGTCGTCAGTGAATAATGTCCATTGGCGTCCGTGACCGCCGACGTCTCGCCCGTCGTGACGGTGATGGACCAATTCAACAAGATACCGGTTGAGCCAACCGTATCATCGCGAACTTCCAGCAACCAGACCCCATTGGGATTCTCACCATTCAATGAGCTCAGAGACCCTTCGGGAGCAAACGATCCGATGAACGGCGACGAGCCCAGATTGATGGAGAAACTGGCCTGATCGTCCAGGGTGGTGTTGACGAAGTTTTGCGTGCCACCACCCACATCCGTGAACAATTCCACCCGCGTGCCATTGGGGCTGATCAGGTAGACGTCCAGATCGCTGTTGCGGGTGTGGCTGATCGAGAGATTCACATTCAAATCGGTGATCGGTCCCACCACATTGCTGACGGTCAGGATCGAGGTCGCCTGGCCATTGTCCGGGATCGCTGTCGTGCTGGCGTCGGTGATCGAAGTTCCCAGCGAGGTTGTGGCCTCGAGAGACCAGTTCTTCAACGTGCCCGTTTCGCCGGTCGCATTGTCGTGGAGCTCTAACGTCCAGACGCCGTTCGGATCTTCGGTATTCAGTGTCGACAACAAACCCTGGGGCTTGAAGGTTCCGGTGTAAGGTGCTGACGCCAGGTCAATCGACACGAGGGCTTGATCGCTGAACGTGGTGTTGGTGAAGTTGTCCGTCGTGCCACCCACGTTGTTGAACAACAGGACGCGGGTCCCCTTCGGACTGACCAGATACACCGACAAGTCGCTGTTGCGAGTATGTTCGATGGTCAGTTTCACATTCACGTCGGTCAGCGTCCCCTGCAGGTTGCCGACTGTCAAGGTGGAAGAAACCTGGCCGTTGTCCGGAATCGCGACGGCGGCCGTGTGGGTGCCCGTGGTCACGACGTCATTCAGCATGCCATCGTTGTTGTTGTCGAGGTAAATCGTCCATCCGGGCAGGGGACCTTCGCCGACGTCCAGGGATCCGTTCCCGTTCATGTCGTTGTATTTGGTCCCTTCGATCGACGCCAGCGGCGCCGTAATCGCCACGTCATCGACGTACCAGCCTTCGCGTTGCACCGTGTTGTCGGCAGTCAACGTGAATGCCAGGCGAATTTTCTGGCCGACAAATTGCGTCAGATCCAACGTCACCTGTTGAAAGCCGCCGGTCGAATCGGGCAGATTCGTTTTCGGACCATTGTTCGTCGCAATCACTGTCGTCCCTGTGGACGTGACCACACTGACCGTGGCCGTGTCACAGAAGTCTTCGATATCGAGGAACGTGTTGAAAGTCAGTTGCAGCGGACCCGTATAGAGCGTCAGATCGATCTGCGGCGAAGTGAGGGTCCCACTGGAGTTGGGAACATACGATCCCCCGCCGTTGACACTTTCACCCTGGCCGAAATAGAAGCTGTCGTCGGAGGTATGCCCTGGATCGAAACCACGGCCAGTCGACAGATGCCACCGGTTCAGCGTTCCCGAGGACGTGAAACCTTCCGTGCTGGGTGTGCCGTCCGGATTGCTGAAGTCCCACCGCGTAATGTCGTTGAACACGAAGAACGTCGCGTTGTCAGTCGCCGTCACGGCGGCACCCGTGCCGTCGTCTTGATCCGCATAGGACACCGAGATGGTCGATGCCCGGGGCACCTCCAACACTCCGTTGTTGATCGTAAAACCGACGACCTCAGAGCTCTTGCTGATAATCGAACCAACAAATACGGCGCCCTTGCTGGATTCAACCAGATGGACAGTTTCCACGTCCCCGGCACTCGACTTCACCTGCAGGTCAATGCTGCCAATTCCCAGCAGGTCGATGTCTTTGAGGGTCACGGTGACCGTATCACCGATGACGTATTCGAACTTGTCAAAGCTGACCTCGCCCAATGAAGTGGGCGGCAAATCGAAGGCTTCGGTGATATCGATTGAATCCGCATCACCGCCATCGTCTGCGCTATATCCCATGCCGCGACGAGCAAATGCCTGCCAGATCAGATCATAATTGGCACCGCCGTAGAGCAACTGATCGGCAGCCAGGATGGCGTCGCGGCCGTCCAGGAAAGTCGGATTGGCGGGTTGAATTTTCAACGCTTCCATGACCAGCGACAATGTCTTCTGGTTGCCGCCCGTGCCGTTGTACAAGTCGGGATCAAATCCGTCTTGATTGATCAGCAGCCAGTTCAAATCCCACAGGGTCGAGGCCCAGATTTCGCCAGATGCATGAACTTCTGGATTAGCAATATAGTCCGCGTAAGTGTGCGGATCGATGGCGAAGTCATAACTGTACGGATAGGTGCGGATGCCGGGACCGTCAGTGGGTTGTCCCAAGACATAGGTGCCGGCACCGTACGCGCCGTTTTGTGTGTCCGTCGCACGCTGAGTGAACATCAGCGCCCAGAAATCGCTCCAGCCTTCGCCCATCCCACCGCTTTGCAGTGCGTTGAGCGCATTCGCATTGGCAGCGCCGCCGGTCAGGCGATTTGAAACCCCGTGACCATACTCATGGACGACGATCTCGCTGTCTAAATCACCGTCCCGACCGGGCGTGGTGATATCAAACACATACATTTGCATGATGCCGTTCAGGCCGTCGGGCGGTGTTTGGAAGTTTGCATTGTTCCTGGGACCCGGTGACAGGCCCGCCCCATCCTGAACGTCCGCAATCACCTGATCGTTGCCCAGCCCCCCCAGCCCATAGTTATTGAGCTGAAAGTTACCCGAGGCTGCATCGAAGCCATACTGGGCATGGATGTCATGCAAGACGTTGTTCAAATAGAACACCTGAACGGTCGCCGCATCCGTGTACCCGACTGGATCTAACGTCAAGTCGATCGGGAAATCGAATAAGAGTGCTGCAGTACCGTCCGGTCGAACACCACCTTGATCGTCGCCGTCGCGGTCTTCTTGCGCGTAAACATTGTTACCGCGCGTATCGGTGAAGTCCGGGCCGTTGATGCCGTTGATGTCATGCCAGCCAAACGGCGAGGAAAAGGCGTCCTCGGGAGTGATCAGGAGTTGTCGAACCCCATCGTCCGGAGCCGTAATCGGCAGCGGATAAACATTGTAAGAACCCGTTCCACTGCTACTCACCGGAGTACCGGTGGCGAAGGCGGAAACGTCGAAAAGATTGCTGGTGGGCCCAAGGTTCGAACTTGATGACCCACCATTGCCAGGATTGGCGGGGTCTTCGGCGTAGTGCGTCCAGTTATTGAAATTGACCTCTTGGCCGGTCTGCCCATCAATATTGATGTCGTACCAATCGGGATTCACCGGCGAACGCAGCACCACGTTCCAGGACAGGCGCACTTCGCCGGTATTCGCCACCACATACACTTGTCTGACGGGGATTTGGTCTTGCGACAGGGCCGGATTCGAAAAGACGGTCGCGTCGTTATTGATGGGATTATCCGGACTCGGGACGGCCGTCGTGTTGCCGGGCGACGTCAGGCCGTGGGCAAGACCCGCCTGGATGACGGCTTGCGCAGCGGTGATCGCCGGGGCAGCACTATTAATGCGACTGGCCAGATTGGGAACCATCCGGTTACTGACCGACAGCACGCGTCCGTCGCTGGTGACCGTGACACTCGCCACGCTATCTTGAACGGGAACCCCGTTGTAGGTCTGTTGGTAATAGATGTACGTCGCGCCGGACAGCGATGACACACTTTGGCTGGTGATCTTCAGATTCGTCACATCGGCGGTGGTCAAACCCAGGTCGGCGGCGTGATTCAACAGATAATTCTGAGCGACGGTCGTGGCGGGGCTGTTGGAAGGGCCGGTCAAATAGCCGGTCGGACCGGTTAAGAAGTCGTTGCGCGCAATATTGGAGATGGGGGCCGCGGACAGCAGGACGAGCTGTTCGAGGGTTTCGACCGTCGACGACACAGGGTCGGGAGCACGCCACCCCTTTGCGGCTCGCTTGGAGCGCAGTGCTGAGGAACGCCAGGGACGCAAAACTTCAGGTAGCCAGTCGATGAACACGCGAGCGCTCCTCTCGAGTTTAGGAGATCACTTCTGCTGTCTGCTCAAACCATCAGTTTCTCGCCCCCGGGACGAGCACGTGCGGCCGATGATTCTCGTTTTCAGTTTTCTTGATCGATGACGGTCCCACTCGGTGGGCACATTCGGCACCGGCGCGTTAGACGGAACTTCTTGACAAAAAGTTTCCGGACCCGCACCAGGCCGCTTGTCGGAATAATCTGTGGAGACGCTAATCGCAATCCCAGCGGGCGCAAATACGTCCGCCAACGATCACTAGAATCGCCAATCTGAAATCGGCCGGTCGTCACCGGAACGTCGAGTTTTCTTGCCGAAAACCGCCGAGTCAACCCTTGACGTAAATCCTAGTCAGGAATGCACCTAGCCACAATCGTTGCAACCCATAACTTCGACACAGTTTGACAAGTCATCCTCCCCCATCCCTTTACCAATGGTTTCCTCGCAGAATAAAATCCCGCACAGAAACCTTCCCTGGCACCACATCACTGAGGGGGCACCTTGATCATGCAGAGTTTTTCGAGGGGACTGGTCATTGCCGTGATATTGGCCTGCGGCAATGTATTCGCCGCCGATGCACCGCAGTTGGTTCCGACGCACGCTGATGTCGCGTACGGACCGGCCAAGCTGAATGTCCTGGATTTCTGGCAGGCGAAGGGGGACGGGCCGCGTCCGCTGCTGGTCTACATCCACGGTGGCGGGTGGACCGGGGGCGACAAAAAGCAGGACACCAAGGCCTACCAGAAGTTTCTGGACCAGGGGATTTCCTGTGCGGCGATCAATTACCGACTGACGGACGAGGCCATTCTGCCGGCCCCCGTGCATGATGCGGCACGCGCAATCCAGTTTCTGCGCACCAAGGCTGCCGACTGGAACATCGACTCCAAGCACATAGCATTGACCGGCGGCAGCGCCGGGGCCTGCTCGTCGATGTGGCTGCTGCTGCACGACGATCTGGCCGATCCCAAGGCAACCGACCCTGTATTGCGAGAATCGACACGCGTCTGTGCCGCGGTGGGTGACCGGGGACAGACGTCGATCGACCCCAAGCTCATTGAAGGCTGGCTGGGGCCCAATGTCCTCAAGCATCGCATGATCAATTTGTCTGTCGGCGAACCCACGATCGAAGGTGCGTTGAAGAACTACGACAAGCATCAAGCGTTGTATGCCGAGTTCTCACCCTACAATCACATCGACGCCAAGGATCCGCCGCTGCTGATGATCTACAATGGCGATATGACTCTTCCTTCAAAGGATGCCAGTCACGGGATTCATCACCCCGTCTACGGAGTCAAAATGAAGGAAAAGTCCGACAAGGCCGGGCACGAATGTCACCTGATCATCCCCGGCGTGTCGAAATCCGAGAAATATGCGTCTGCCGATGATTTTCTGATCGCCAAATTGCTGGCTAAATGACCCCCAGGCGAGCGTCCGGCGTAAGCCGGATAGTTGTTGGCGACTGCCGCACCACGTGTGACAAAAATTGTATTTAGATGAGATGAATCGAGGTATTTCTTCGTGGCCTTCGTGAGCTTCTGTTCAAAAACAATAGAAACAGAAGGACACAAAGATCACAAAGAAAGCAGAGATATCGTGAAAATCCCTGCTATCTTTGTCTCAATTTTTTTCGTAACCGCAAGACAACCATCCGGCTTACGCCGGACGCTCGCCTACGAAGAGCTTATGCCATCGCGGTGGCCGAACTTTCCGCGGGGGCCTCGGACTCGGCGGCGGCCACGGGTTGGGCCGTTTTGGCGGCTTGTAAGTTGTCGAGATAGTCACGGGCAGCGACCGCGCCGTCGACAAATCCCGAGACCATCCGGCGTCCGCCCGGAATCATATGCACCGCGAACAGTGTCGGAAATGTAACTCCGAATGCCAGATAGTAACCGCTGTGATACGCGGCGCTGGTCAATACCAACTGCGTGGCCGGCAAAGCCTGCTGCAGAAATGACTTCGACTTCGCAGCGGCCTGACACAGCAGGCCCCCCTTGGCGACCGGAGTCGCAGCGCACGCGGGGGCATCCATTGTTTTTTCAACTTCGCTCATCGTTTTCTCCTTTTACCCAATCCGGGTGACACGAGATAAGGACCCGTTGTGATCCGTCCTAAGCGAGCGCCGGGACTTCCAGACTGACTTGTTCCATTCTGCTGTCGGGCGAGCTGTTGATCGTCGCCATGACGTGTTGCACGTGTTGAGCCGCCGCGCTGCCACCGTCTTCCAATCCACGCCCCAGGGCATTGGCCGGCAGTAACCGGTAAGCCCAGATGGCCGGAGCTGAAACCAAAAAACTGACGGCAAACGTAGCCCAATAGGCCGATTCTGTCGTCCGATCGGCGACTCGCTGCACCCAGGGACGCGCCTGCCGGCGATCCAGTTTGATCCGGCCTTCCAGTTTCCCATTCACTCGCAGCCAGCGTTCCTGGAAGGTTGCCTTGGCGATCTTCGCGACGTGTTGGGTCATCGATGCAAACTGCATGGCACCCGCCAGCATCCCGATCGCGGGAATGGCCGACAGCCCCCCCCTTTCGATGATTTGCTCGGTGACTGCGTCTTCGATCATTTCTTCGAAGGCTTCTTCGAAAATCAAGTCGGCGACATTCCCAATGGTGGCCATTGAGTTCTGCTTGTCTTCCATCGTCCCCGCTGACGCGACCAGCATGATGCCCAGGACATATTCCCGTTCATGCGGTTCTTCGGTCCCGAAGCCGTAGCAATAGCCAATGGTATGAATGGTCTGCAGGCAGTAACTCATCAGGGTGCGGACGACGATTACGGCCGACAGCAGATTGCCGCCACCCGATCCCGCACCTTTAAGCATCGCTTTTTCTTCGGCCAGATGCGAGAAGTAGTCGGCCAACCGGTCGCAGGTGGCCAGGTCGGTTTTCCACAGCTCATGCAGGACCTCCACTCGCGACTTGGTCAGCACGGTCTCGCGATGCGAGGAAACTTCCGACGACGCGTAGGCATCTTGAATTGTTTCGGCGACGATTTTGGGAGGCAAGGCCTTTTCGGCCATCTGAACCAGCGGATGAGTGATCTTTTCCAGCATTCCGGAAACGTAGCTGGGGGGTTCAGCCTTCCAGCCCGCAATTTTTCGGACTTGTTCGGCCTCGTAACGGGTCAGTGGTTTCATCGAGACAATCTCGCGATTTCGCTGGGAATGAGTGTCCAACACAGCTGAATTTGCCTGGCGGACGAAAGACAATGATGAACTGTAGCTCACAAAATTAAGGGTGAGCAAGTCTCCAGATGGCGAATTTGGGGTTTTTAGGGAGCAACCACGTTCCTCAGCAGGCGGCTGCACCCGATGAAAAACTTCAAACGCGTTCTGCCTATCTTCCGGGGCGGTTCCTCGGTAAGATGCCCCGCGTCGCGATGAATCGTGACAAGCAGAGATAAATGCAAGTCTGACACCCTTCGGGCGTTGTTCTCGCCCGCCTCATGCTGCGATTTGTGCCCTTGCCGAAAGTGCCTCTCGTTTTGTGTGGCTATCTGTTTCCAGGTGGATCGGTCGAATCTGACGCTATGTCTGGTTTGGCCAGTCCAACATTTTCGGCTTTTGTTTTCGCGGAGTAGTTTGATGGCAACGGGTAAAATTAAGAAATTGGTCAGCGACAAGGGTTTTGGTTTCATCGCTGGAGATGGGAAAGACTTGTTCTTCCATTCCAAAGAAGTCGTGGGCACAACCTTCGACTCTCTCCGCGAAGGCCAAGAAGTTGAGTATTCGGTTGGCAAGAGCGAGAAGGGCCCCTGTGCCACTTCCGTCCGCGTTGCCTAGTTTGCAACGTGGCCAGCGGATTCGTCAACCTTGTTGATGAAACATCCATTGAAGCCCCTGGATCCCAGATCCGGGGGCTTCTTGCGTTCACAGAGAAAGTTGCGAAGCCTTGCTGCTCGCCATAGAATGACACGTGTTTAAGGAAATTCTGTTCATCTCCAAGAGGATGCTTGCGTGGAGCATCAATCTGTCACCGTCTGGCTGCGCCAACTGGCGAATGGCGATCAGGACGCCGCACGCAAGTTGTGGGACCGCTACGGTCCAGAACTCGTCGAGCTGTCTCGCCGTCGCTTCGGCGGGGTGATGGGCGCCCTGGAAGATGAAGAGGATCTGGTGCAGAGCGTGTTCAAAGCACTCTGGACCGGGGCCACCGACGGCCGGTTGGAAGGTGTTCAGGATCGCGAACATCTGTGGTGGCTGCTGCTGAAAATCACGCGCCGCAAGGCGTTGAATCGTCAGGCTTACAATAATCGCCAAAAACGAGCTCACAACACGATCTCGTTGTCGGCCCCTCCGGAAAAAAACGGCTCGGTCACGCCGGAGGATCACCTTGCCGACGGGGATCAGCCGCCTCCCGACCTGATCTTGCTCCTCGCCGAAGAGCAAGACCGATTGCTGGGCATGCTACGCGACGACGTCCTGCGATCCATCGCGCTGTGGAAGCTGGATGGCCATACGCACGAAGACATCGCTCAGAAGTTGAACGTCACCACGCGGACCGTCGTTCGCAAATTCAACCTGATCCGCGAGACATGGTCCCAGGAGCTGGATTCATGAACCACTCGCAACTGGCGACCGCTCAACAACGGCCCGAACTGCAAAGCGATCTGATCGATCAGGTTTGTGATCGGTTCGAAGCGGCCGTGCGTGAGGGTCGCCGGCCGCGGATCGAAGATTTTCTGGAACAGTCTCCCAGCCTGGATCGTCGGGCCTTGCTCCAGGAACTGATCGCCCTGGAAGTCGAATTGCTGAGGGCGTCAGACCACTCCGTCACACTCGACACCGAACATCCGCGAGCGTCCTTCGCGACCTATTACCAGCGGTTTCCCGAAGCGACCTCCGTGCTGAATGACTTGCAGCAAGCCTGGGACCTGCAGGCCGCGGACACTCCGGCCCTGGATTGTCCGACGCACGGCTTGGAATCTGAAGGCGAAACGGTCGAGTCTCCGGCGAGCGGTTCGCGGAGGCGGATCAACCAGTTCGAACTGCAATCGATACTTGGAGAGGGTGGATTCGGTATCGTCTGGCGCGCCAGGGATAAGCGACTGCAGCGCGACGTGGCCCTGAAGGTCCCGCGGCCCGATCGCCTGGCGCTGTCCGACCGGGCGCTGTTCCTGCGCGAAGCGCGTGCCGCCGCGAAGCTGCACCATCCCCAGATTGTCGCCATCCATGAAGTCGGCGAATATGAGTCCGAGATTTACATTGTCTCCGAACTGGTCGATGGTGTCAGTCTGAAGACCTGGCTGGAGACGCGGCAGATGTCGCTGGCCGACACCGCCCAGCTGATCGCGAAGCTCGCGACCGCGGTGCATCATGCTCACGAACAGGGGATCGTCCACCGCGACCTGAAGCCGGCAAACGTGTTGCTCGACAAAAAGGGCGAGCCGCACGTTGCGGATTTCGGATTGGCAAAACGGGATACCGGTGAGGACTCACTGTCGGTCGCCGGCCAGTTGATGGGGACTCCGGCCTACATGGCACCCGAGCAAGCGCGCGGCGATCACGGTGCCATCGATGCCCGCACCGATGTCTATGCCCTGGGGGCGATCTGCTATGAACTGCTGACCGGCGTCAGGCCGTTTCGCGGTGAGCTGTCCATCCTGCTGGAACAGGTTCAACACAGCCCACCGCGAGCTCCGCGACAGATCAAGCCAGAGATTCCCAAGGAATTGGAATCCATTTGTTTGAAGTGCTTGGAGAAGAACCCCGCCCAGCGTTACGTCTCGGCCGCTGCTTTGGCCGAAGACCTGTCTCTCTATCAGGGGGGGGAAACACTCCGGGGCATCCCCGCAGCGTTGCCCATCCGATTGGGAAAGTGGTTGCGTCGACACCGGTTCTGGGTGAGTGCCATCGCGTTGACCTTCGTCTTGGCCTTGACCATTGCCGGGGGATTGGCCTGGCAATTCCGCGGTACAAAACCGATTCCAGTCGACCTGCGTGAAGTCGCCTTCACGACCAACCCGACGGGCTGCGAAATCACCATCGTGGCCCTGGATCCCAAGACCGGAGAACCCGATCCAACCAGGATCCAGCACGCGAAAGGCCGCACACCGCTCAGGATGAACTTGCCACCGAACGATTATCTGGTCGTCGCGGTGCTGGACGAACTTCGCTTTCACGAAGTCTATCGCCACGTTCCCACCCGCGACGAACTCGCTGCGTTTCACAACAAACATCTCAGATGGAAGGTGGAATCGTCTGGCGTCTTAAACGTGCCAGAAATCGAAATCCCGCGTCCCGATGTGACAGTGGGCATGGGCCTGATTGAAAGTTCCGGCCGTCTGATCGAACCGCGTAAGGTCGGTTCCAAGTCGACCCAGGCCTGGCTGGTTCCAGCGTTCTACGCCGATTCGCGAGAGATGTCAGTGGAAGATATTCAGAAATGGGGTGTCGAGAGGCTGGGCGAGGCAGGTTGGCAGGCATACCAGCGAGATCATAAACGAGTTCCTGGATTGGGGTCTGGAACGCACGCGCAGTTGACTTTTCCCGAGTCCTTGGTGCAGCTCGAAAAGCGCGGCAAGAGATTGCCCTCTGCTGCTGAACTCTACTATCTGTCGACGGTGGTCTGCCCCTCGCCGTCCAACCCGGTACAGGATGTTGACGCTACGGCGCCCTGCCACTTACCAGATCAGCGGCAGATGGAAGGAGTGCATGCGGGCGCCTGGGAATGGACCTCATCCAGGTCCGCTGGCCCGTTCAGCGGGGTATCCATGCCGCCCAACAGTTTTCCGAGTGAACCAAAACTGCGGGTTGTCGGAGGCGGACAGATTCTGGAAGACTCGCACACGGGGCGCGTGAGCTTCAAAATGGTGCATGAACGATCTCAGAATCAAATTGGCGTGCGTGGATTTCGCAGTGCCCAGCCGCGTCGCCACCCGAACGACTTCTTAAGACCCGCGGACGCAGTGACTGATAAACTCTGACAACGCCTTTAATCGGTAAGCGCTGACAACGCATTTAACCGGACAGTCAGTGGACTCGATAGTTTTTCACGCAGCCAGCCGAAATCAATTCCTTGATTGGGCAGAGCATTCAATTGCACCACGGTTGACGCTGCATCCTCGCAAAGATTAAGTGCCAATTCATTGAGCGCTCGCAAGTACAGAGCAGGTGCGGTCGTCTTGATTTCGCAGGCGCGCCTGATAAATGCCAGCGAGTCAGTAAAACGGCCTTGCACGTGACACTTAATCGCGACGTCCATACAGAAGTTGTAGCTATAAGGTACGCACGACGCCGCAGTACAACAATCGAGATAGCCCAGTTCTCTGAGCAAGACATCGACCGGTTTCGTGAGACCCGTCGGCGGCATGAAAATGCCGGGTTTGATCACCATCGGAACGACCTCCGGGCCGCCTTGCCCGAAACTCACCTCGGGTGTCGAGAGTATGACCATCAGTGCCAGCCCGATACCAATTGCTCGATTAATCAGTTGCTTCACAATCTTCATCCTTTTCTCGCGGAGCGCATCCACTGTGGCGCGAACGCAGATGGCTACGTATTCGGAATGCTTTGGGCCGACGTCACTGAGCCAACACCTGACGCGGACGGTCCGGTCCGTGACTGGTAGGTTGTCGCCGGTTGGACAACTGCTGCAGCCGTTGCGCCGTCGCTGATACCAATCTGCGGTTGGTTGCTGGTCACGACGCCCGGTGTGATCACCTGCGACGTCGGCACGGGGGCTACTTCCGCGGGACGAGCAGCATTGCCTATTCGCCCCACAGCGAGGCCGATGAACAGCAATACGATTCCGGTGAAGAAGAAGCCTGCCACGTAGAGATAAGCGGTATCAGTTCCGCCGTGACCACGCAGATAAAACCAATACACGACGGTCCAGACGTCGATCAGAGCGCCCAGTGTGATATAGATCAATGAAGTCGTTGCCGATGTTGCTTGCTTTGTCTCGCCCCACATGGCGTCTCCTCATTTGACCTGATTCTCATTGCACCGTTGCCGGCAATACAGATTTGCCGACAGTCGATTCGGCTGCAGTCGACCGATGAAAGTCTCCTACCGCAAATCTTACGCCAGTGCTGTGAGTCACCTTGCTTGCCGGACAACGCTCTCCGCTGGAGACGCAATTCGACAAGCACGGAGAATGACGTGAGCGTCACTGGTTGCGGGAACGCGCAGTCGTACGTGACGCCGAGCTTCTCGAAAGAGAAGTGGGCGTAACAAACATCCAAGTTGAATTGGAGACTAAAATACGGCACGGAGGCGGGATCAAGCAGGATCGGCCAACCGGTCTTGGCTCCTCGCCTGACACGTTGGGCGATGATCAACCACCCACATGGCAGACGCATTCAGTGGATCACTGGGCGGAACAACGACCCGCGGACGCACTGTCTACCTCGACGATTGCGAACTTCCACTCTGACCGCTCGCACTCGAGGTGGCACTGGATGAAGGGGGAGCGCTCGTCGAGGATGATGAGCTGGGCGTTGACGTGCCACTGGAACCACTGCTGCTACCGGAACTGGAACTACATGGTGGCTCACTGGCTGGAGTAGCGGGAGCGTCTGGAAAAAACCAGAGGGCCAGATCGAGTGTATGGGTCGGATCAACGCCGGTAATGTCGGCCAAAGGTACCGATCCAGCCGCTTCACAACGCGTTTGAGCGCTGACCGACGTCCAGCCGTCACTCGCGAAAGGATGCTGACTAGGATTCGCCTGGCTAGTCAATCCAGTGTGACTTTTGATCCAGAAATACCCCGCGGTTCCGCCAGATTGTACGACGAGGCCGAAAACCCCAGATCCTTTACACGTAATGGTCATCGTAGGGTCTGCCATAATTTCACATGCTTTCTGGAGATCAATGTCAATTCAACGCGACCGGAAGCTGCGACACAACATTAATACGAGGTCAAGGTGCAGCCGTTTTGAACTGCGGATTGCTGAAAAATGCGCTCCCATCAGAGACGAAGACTCCAAAACGATCTGGAGATTGTTTGTAGGAGTTCCGCCTCCGTGAATCACAAATGTTCTCGCATACTTTGTCGCAGAACAGTACTGACGTCAACTCACCGGAAGAGAAATTCAGCACCAACCGGAGTTTTTTCTGGTCGTCTGGCAACAAAAACATATTTTGACAATAGTACCCAGATGCTATTCTGTTCATGCGCAGATCCCAATGGGCTCGGCACCGGCTGACAATCCAAGTTCGCTTAGGCGGAAGATGATCGGACGGTCGAATCTGAATTGCCTGGAATTGCAAAGTCTGCGGATGGTCTTCATCGTCAGCTTGAAAACCGAGAAAGATCCCGAACTGGCTGCTTTGAGGCATCAGACTGAGTTGAGGCATGATGTCGACCGACAGTTTGCAGGACCCCATCTTCGGGATGGAGTCGCCCAACTGGACCAGACGCATTGAATCCATTGCCTGAAGCGAAAGTGCACTAAAAGTCTCATTGATTCTGAACTCTCCCAAGCCAGGGAGGGCTGGCCAGGACAATTCCCGAGGTTCTCTGCCGAATTCGCGTTTCCAACGCTCGGCGATCGGTCCCAGCACGGGCGGTGCAAGGGGCGGGGCCACAATCACGATCGGCTGGATAGGGTTTTCCCGGGCGGGAACCTTTGCTGGAGCCGGATCATTCTGAGGCACCAGTGTGGCCGTCTGAACATTCATGGGTGGTTTCTTGACGGGAAAGTCTGCCGCTTTGTCTTGATTCGCGACGACCAACACGACGGCAACCACGGCGACCACACCGGCGAGAATCGCCGCACGCCGCCAACTTAGTTTTTGTGGTTCACGCAAATCGACAATCGGTTCGGTCGTCGACTGAGGCCGTGGCGACCTGCCGAACTCCGACAGGTCGCCGAGATCGCGGTCGTTGGCCGGGAGCCTGGGCAGTTCACTGCCGTCCGTGGACAGTTGCAACAACAACCGCTCCAGGTTGGCACCCCGACAGAAGGGCTCCAGTGCCCCGGCGAGTTCCTGCGGTGCTCGGAACCGGTCGCTGCGATCCTTCGCGAGCAGTCTTTCCAGCAGCTCCTGCAACTCCGGGGGCGTCTCGGGCCGCAGCCGCGAAATATCGGGAATCGGCTGACGGACGTGAGCCATCAGCTTCTTCATTGCTGAACCGTTCCCTACTCCCGCATAGGGGGGGCAACCGCTGATCAGGCGAAACAGCGTACACCCGAGGCTGTACAGATCGGCGCGAATGTCGAGGTTCCGGGCGCCCTCGGCCTGTTCGGGCGCCATGTAGTCGCCGGTCCCCATAATGACGCACGTCCCCGTGAGACGCTCGTCCGAGTCCTGCGAACTTCCCAATAATGCCAGCCCCAGGTCGGTAATCTTCACGCCGGTGGGAGACAACAGCAGGTTCGAGGGTTTCAAATCGCGATGGACCAGGCCGTTTTCGAAAATGTGCTGCAGGCCCAGGGAAGCCTGCCGGATCAGCTCGCACGCATCCGGAATCGACATCGGCGAGACCCGGCGAGCCAGCGATTCCAAGTCTGGCCCGTCGACCAATTCCATCGCCAGGTACAATGTTCCATCGATGTCACCGGCATCACGAGCCGTCACAATATGGGGATGGGCGAGACCCCCGATGGACTCCATCTCACGCAGAAAACGCCGGCGGGCATGTTCATGCGCGACGTAGTCGGGATTCAAGATCTTGATGGCGACCTTGCAGCAGAGCTTGGTATGGAAGGCTTCGTAGACTTCTCCGCCGCCCCCTTTGCCGATCCGGTGCAGCAGATCGTAGTTCCCCAGCCGGCGCAGAGGCGGTTGATGATAGGTCACCGTTTCGGGCCCCTGCGGCCGGCCCGGTCCATTGATGCCAGACGTGTCCGCCACCTGATCGGCTGAACTGCCCGTACTTGTAAAATGGGGGATCCGGTTCAAGACCTCAGACAGACGTGTATTTTCCCCCCAGTTGTCGATGCGAGTCCGACATTCCGCACACCTTTGCACGTGCTGCAGCAGTTCGGCCGAGTCGGTCACCGACCGCGAGTCGAGCAGCAATTGGTGCAGAGTATCGTCCGAGGGACAGTTCACAACAACAGTTCCAAGGTGGCCCGGCGAGAAGTCAAGAACTCTCGCATCAACACAGCATAACCTCAACTGGGCTGATCAGGAAACCTGCGGGGCAAGAATGACGAAGACGGGACGCAGCCGTTATGACATCACAACTTCGTTGTTTCTTTGCTCCCTTCGACTTCTTTGACTTGGGGTCAGGTACTGGCTTGCCTTTCATGACTTCCATTCGTCCCATTTGGCCCATGCATAAAATGGGGCTTATAGGACGAATGGGACTTATGAGGTCGTCCGAAAAATTACCCGAATCAACCGCGTAGCGCACTGCGACTTCTTTGATCTGACCAGCAACGTCAGCACGCCACGATCTCTCTGGCTCCCCCAACATGCCTTTTATCCGTCACGGCGCCACTCGCAAAAATGAGTCGGCCGCTCAAATTCCCAGGTATTCCACACCTTCAGGAATCACAGATCACCACAACTGGAGCAGCCGTCAGCACTTGGGAAATCACCAACTCGATGTGCGCCCCCGAACTCGTGCAGCATTACGCGGGCAGAATTCAATAAAAGGACAGGCATATTGTTGAATGCGGTTCTGTTAGATGCCGTGAAATGGGAACTCTTGTCTGTCTCTGGGTTCGAAACCGCAATGCAGACGGGCAGGAGTGCCCATCTTACGTGTTGTGGTAGGACCCGCTCCTGGCGTCTCCTCAGGGCTATCGCCAAGTAGGGGTTGACTGCGTTGGATAGAATAGAGTGAGTTTGTGGAGGACAAGTTGGCTTTCAAGGAGGGTTATTCATGTTACCGGCTCGCGCCGGGAGCCTGTTGGCTTATTTGGCCGAGGTTCCCGATCCCC
>CAMAVF010000129.1 GCA_945861445.1 Planctomicrobium piriforme
CCACGACTTGATGGCCAACGCGCTGGGCTTGGATGGCACGCCGGGCGGCGGCCAGGATCTTTTGAGCGGTGGCCACACTCGAACCACCGAATTTCTGAACGATTAACGACACGTCTCGGTCCTATTCCAGCAAAACAAACAAGTGACGAGGGGCCGGTATTTTCAGGGCTTGACCGGCAATCTGCAAGCGACTCGAGGGGGAGAATGACTAATGTCTAATGACTAATGTCTAAATGGGGGAGACATGGGGGCAACACTGGGGAAACGTAGCCCCGGTAGGCTACGCCGTGAAGGATATTTCGACGCCATGGGAGGGTGAGGCTCCTGCCGAACCGCGTAGTCTGGCGACACTCGATAGACATCCGCGGCTCGGCGGGAGCCTCGCCCTCCCATCAACTCGAATCACGAATCGGATCGTATTAGCAATAAACCCGGACAAAATCCCTCACGGCGTCGCCCAATCGCGCGGGCAACCGCGGCAATTCAAAGCATTTTTAGACATTAGACATTAGACATTAGTCATTTCCCCTTACTTCATCTTCCCGGAAAACCCCCTCCCTCCTATACTCCGCGGCCTTAACTCAAACGTCATCCAGGAATGGATAATCGACTCGGAGCGGGAAAGGAATCCCCCATGCGCACGATTGCAGTCATGAATCAGAAGGGTGGCGTCGGCAAGACGACCACCAGCGTCAACCTGGCCGCGGGCCTGTCGAAGATGGGCAAGCGGGTTTGCGTGGTGGATCTGGATCCCCAGGCCCACGCATCGTTGCATCTGGGGGTGGAAATCCTCGGCAACGAAACGACGATTTACAACGTCTTCACCGGCGAAAAGAAGATGGCCGACTCACGGCGGCTGGTGGCGCCCAACTTGTGGCTGACCCCTTCCAGCCTGGATCTGGCCGGTACGGAATTGGAACTGGTCGATACGGTGGGGCGGGAACTGATTCTGCGCGACGCCATCAACGAAATGATCGCCACCCATCCGTTCGACTACATGATCATGGATTGCCCGCCGTCATTGGGCGTGCTGACGATCAATGCCCTGTCGGCGGCCGGCGAAGTTTTCATCCCGCTGCAACCGCATTTCCTGGCGCTGCACGGTCTTTCAAAATTGTTCGAAACCACGGCCCTGGTCACGCGCCGGTTGAATCGCAATCTGCGAGTCAGCGGCATTGTGATGTGCCTGTATGAAACCGGGACCCGCCTGGCCGAAGATGTGGCTCAGGACTTGTCGTTGTTTCTCAAGCAAAGCGATCCCGAAGCCCCGTGGTACAACGCCCGGATTTTCCAGAGTCGCATTCGTCGCAACATCAAGCTGGCCGAGGCACCCAGCTTTGGCCAGTCGATTTTCGACTATGCGTCGAAGTGCCCGGGTGCGCAGGATTACGGCATGCTGGCGGAAGAAGTCGAAGGTCTGGCCGCAACCCGGCAGGCGCCGTTGTCCAAAGCGGGGTAGTGGTTGACCAGTTTTCAGTCGATTGGTTCGGCAATGTGATTTTTAGAGGCTAATACACAACCCCACCGAGCTTGTCTCGGTGGATTCGGGCCTTTGCACTACGCTGACGTCGAACAAAGTCCAGAAGCCCAATGACCACCGAGACAAGCTCGGTGGGGTTGTGTTAGGGGTTCTTAGTTCTTAGACCTGACCGTGGTCGTAATCGATCATTTTTGACAGATAAATGTGACGACAGAAAGATTCTCGTCAGTCGATTCACGCAACGGAAATGGTCTTCATTTTTCTGTCGTACAATTTTTCTGTCAGCATAATTTTAAAAAAACCTCACTGATATACCCCCGGTCGACAACTGTCGGCCGGGGGTAATTGCATGTGTGCCGTTCGACTCTTTTGTCCTTTGTGGTCCCTTTCGTCCTTGAGGTCTCTTAAGAAAAGGACTGAAGGGACGAAAAGGACCTCAAGGACTGAAGTCGATTCGCTTCAGACTTCGGATCTTGCGACGCACCTGGTGATGGTCGCGCAAACCTTGAGGGGGTGATTCCGCCGGGACTCCCTAAGAATTGTCCCCGGTCCGCGTTGAACGGTTGATTCATTCTACTGCCGTTCGATCTGTCGCGGGCTGGGTCGCATGCTCTAAACTGAATCGATTCCATTTTCGCGATTCGACCAACTTGATATAAACTGCGCAGTCAACATAATCGGATTTGGCGACCCGACTTACGCGAACCGATGCGATACGCGATTCATCTTCTCACAGGCCCGAGTGCGCCCGAGGACCCATGAGGATCAGGGATAACATGCAATTCGATACGCTGCGACACACTGCTATCAGCCTGTTGAAAAAGGTGTCTGGAACTTTGCCAACCACGCGGAATCGAGCGTTTTTTCGACGTTCGGAGAGTTCCAGACACCTTTTTCAACAGGCTGCTATCCGCTGGACGTGTGCGGTAAGTCTCGTCTGGGCGCTCCTGTGCGGTGGTCTGGTGGATGCTCAGGAGCCTCCCAAAAAAGGGGACCAGCCGACTGAGTGGGAACGCCTGATCTATTTGCCGTATAAGAGCTTTACGTCGGTGCTGGAGCAGGACAAATCCACCGTCTTCATGCCCTACAACCAGTTCTTGAAGCTGTGGAAGAATTCCAAACCGGAGCTGGCCAATCCGACGGTGCCAGTGCATTCGGTGATCACTCAGGCCAGCTATGTCGGCCGCATCGAGAACAACCTGGTGCGGTTGGAGGCCACGTTTAAAGTGAAGGTTCTGGATAAGCCCTGGGCCCGGGTCCCCCTGAAATTTGGCGACGCGGCCGTCGGGAAGCTGACGGCTGAGAATGATCAAATTCTGCTGATCGGCACGGGCGAAGGAACTTACGAACTCCTGCTGCCGACCGTCGGCGAACATACCGTGAAGTTCGAGCTGATCACCCGCGTCCATACTTCGACGGAAGGCAAAAGCTTCGATCTGGAAATTCCACTCGTCGGCATCAGCAATTTGGAATTGACCATTCCCGCAGCCGAACAGACCGTCGATGTCGTGCCCCATCTGGTGTCAGCGCCCCTGGAGTCGGATGCCAAGAGTACGAAGATTCTGGCCAACGTGGGTTCGACGAATAAGGTCACCGCACGCTGGTTTCCCCGAGTCAGCAAGACTCCGGAAATGGAACTGTTGACGAGTGTCACGAACCAGACGCACGTGCGGGTCGCCGACGGACTGGTGCAAACGGAATCGCTCCTGACCTATCAGGTTCTGCGCGGGGAACTCAATCAGATTGTCGTGGCCATTCCGTTGGGACATCGAATCCTGGACGTGGCGACCCCCAATCTGAAAGGCTGGAAGGCGGCCGACGAAGCCAATCGGCAACTGGTCACGATCGATTTGCTGGACGGGAATCTCAAGACGATCCCGATCGAGATCCGGACCGAACGTCCCGCGGTGGGAGACGTGCTGGAACTGGGGGGCGTCGCTGAAGACGGCAAGGTGGAGGGGATCCACGCAGTCGGCGCCGTGCGTGAAAGCGGCGTCATCGTCGCGGGTCATGGCCCGGAACTGGCGCTGGCCGTCGAACAACAACGGGGACTGATTCGCATCGAAGCGGGTGAAGTTCCCGAGGGACTCCGGCGTCCTGAAAACCTGTATTTCAAGTTCTACAATTCCAAGTTCCGCCTGGCAGTGTCGGCCAAACCGGTCGAACCGCGAGTGACCGTCAATCATGCCAGCGTGCTGGAATTCCATGACGACGAATTGAAACTGTTCGCCAATCTGGACTACACCGTCGAACGGGCCGGTGTGTTCGAACTGCGTTACGCGATCCCTGACGGAGTGAAGATTGACAGTGTGGACTGCGAACAAAAGCAGGAATTTACCGTCACACCCGATGGCAAGTCGCTGACGTTGACACTGACTCAAAAGACGTTGGGGAACATCAAGGTCGCCATCCGGGGGCATCTGAGTTTTCCTGAAGGGCTGCCCAAAGAGGCGCTCAAACTGCCGCTGCTGGAACCGCAAACGGTGGCTCGCGAACAGGGGACATTGCAGGTCTACGCGCCGGAGGCCATCGAAGTCATCACCGATGAGACGGGGCTCGTGGCGGTCCAACCCGACCGCACGGCCGAGCAACAGGGCCGTGGCAACCTGCGGCTGGCGTCCGCCTGGACTTTCAATCGCCGGCCGGTGGAGATACCGGTCACGACCGTCCGTAAGCCGACGCGACTGACCGCCGTGATGGCGACGACGCTGAACGTGAATCGGGAAATCGTTGAAGTCGTCAGCAATGTCGTGTTCAACGTCCAATATGCCGGGATCGACACGTTCCGCCTGTCGGTGCCGGCGGCCGTGTCGGATCACATCCAGATCGACCCCGTGACGGCGTCGGGCGCGATCCCAGTGAAGCAAAAGAGCCAGGCCGAAGCGAAAGACGGCTGGGTGACCTGGACCATCATCACGCAACGCGAAGTCGTCGGCAATCAGACGTTCCGCGTGAAGTACGATGTGAAACTCGTCAAACAGGACCAGACGGCCAAGATCACCATTCAACCGGTGCGTCCGCTGGGTGTCCCCGGCACTGGTGCTGAGCCCGAACGGGTGCCGGTGACGAATCTGCTGGGCGAAATCGCCATTCAGAAAGATCGCATCTGGTCTCTGGCCGCGTTTCCCAAAGTGTTGCAGGCGATAGATGTCCGTGAGCTGACCCTGCTGCCGCAGGATGGCGCCCTGGCCTATCGCTATTCGGTGCCCGCGGTCGAGATCCAGTTGACGGCGACCGAGCATGAGATTCAGGAAGTCGTGCAGACGGTCATCTCCCGCGCCCTGGTGGAAGCCGTGATCACTCAGGACGACATGGTGACCTTTCGCTGCCGATACCGCTTGAAAACCAGCGAACGGCAACGCTTGCAGTTGGAACTGCCCCACAAGGTACGGCCCCTGGGAGTGATGGTCGCGGGGAAGCAAGTCAGCCTCGAGCGTGGTCCCCCCGGTGCCACGACTGACTCCGAGATGTACTTCGTGAACGTCGCCCGGACCGGACGTTCGGATGAACCGTTCGGACTGACATTGGTTTACCGGATCCCGTCCGCGGCTCTGCCCGAGACCGGCTTCGGGGGGACGCTGAAGGTGCAGATCCCGCAACTGGGGGCGACGACCAGTCAACACGCGGTGGCCGTTCAACAATTGCGAGTCGCCGTGTGGGTCCCGGAAAAGTTGACTCTGGTCGGTGTGCCCGAGCACTTTACTCCCGAGAACCGCCCCACGTTCGCAGAAGCCCTGGCCGGCCGCACCACCGCGGTGAAAACGACGGGCGAACTGGAAGCGTGGATCGGCGATACCGGCAGCGGACTGTTTGAATTCCCGACCGCCGGGCATGCGTTCGTCTACAACAATCTGGGCGGCACCGGAATGCTGGAAGTCAAATGGTGGATCACCAGTCGCGCCACGTGGATCTGGAGCCTGGCCTTCCTCCTGGCCGCCTTCCTGCTCCGCGGCACCAGTTGGGAGAACAAGCTGGGGATGCTGTTGATCGGCGGCTTCGCGGCGGCGTTATACGCATTGAAGGACGCCGACATGGCGATGTTCGTTGTCAGTTGCAGCCGCTACGGACTGCTGACGTTGTTGGCGGTGTGGATTCTGCATGCCCTGCTGCAACCACGGAAGGAACCGCCCGCCGAACCGGTACATTGGACCGCACTGGCAGCGGTCAGTCCTCCGCCGGGAGTGTTTGAAGATATGAGGGAAGCGGCGAAACCGTAAACGGGACGACACAACGGAACCCACTACACTCCAATCTCCCCTCGCCTCGGTACTCCGGGGAGAGGGGCTGGGGGTGAGGGGAACGATCAACCAGTGACGCTGAGTCCTGAATTTACATGGAAATGGACCTATTGGATGAGGCGATGTCAATGACGCTCGCAAAGCCCCTCACCCCCAGCCCCTCTCCCCGGAGTACCAGGGCGAGGGGAGAGCGATCTGCTTCTTATTTGAGACTTCTCGGCTGTCAGTCACCCGCCGTAACGAAGACACCTTCTGTGAAATCAATCTCCCTGCTGCAATTCGTTTGTCTGGGTTGGCTGGCACTGGTGTCGGTGCCCTCGCTGACACACGCCCAACAGCCGGCTCCGGAGGCGGAACCCGAGCCGGGTGGGCGAAGGGTGTTTGTGCCGCTGGATGAACTGCAAGGTCTGCTGGAGCGAGATCGCCAGGGGGTCCTGATGCCGCGGAAGGCATTCCGGCAACTCTATGGTCTGGCGAAGCAGAATACCCTCGACAAGCCGCAGCCGCCGCAAGCCATTGGCGTGCGCGATGTGACGTACGCCGCGCGAGTGGAGGAAGATCAGCTCGTCATTTCTGCGACGCTGAAGATCACCAAATTCACTCCCGGCTGGCAACTGCTGCCACTCGATTTTCGCGACTTGTCCATTGAAAAAGCCCTGCTGGGCGACCAGCCGGCGAAGCTGGGGCGAGATCCCCAGGCCGAGGGGCGGCTGGTGTTGCTGTTGGATCAACCCGGCACGCAAACGCTGACGCTTGAACTGTCGCGGCCCCTCACCGCAGTCGGCAGCGACAAGCTCGCGGCCTTCGGTCTCGCCCCGCTGTGGGCTGCGGAATTCACGCTGGCTGTCCCGCCGCAAAAGCATCTGCAGTGGAACGGCGTCGCGGTCGAACGCCCGGCAGCCAACGATCAGCCGGCGACGTTCAAGCTGGCGTTCGGTGGGCAGAAGCAGATTGAGCTGCGGATCACCGATCGGCCGACCGAGCAATCGACGGAAGGACTGGTGTTTGCCCACACGTCGCTGGGCGTCCGAGCGTCCCCCGAGGAAGTCACCTGGCAGGCGGTCACGGCGTTGCAAGTCTTCGGCAAGCCCCTGGATCGGTTGCAGTTCAAGGTGCCCGTGGGCCTGCAGATTATCTCGATCACGTCGCCCGGACTGGAGAGCTGGGAGTTCGGCCCGAAGGTCCCCGACGCGACCGAATCGATTCTCGATCTCGTCTATCGACAGCCGTTCCAGGAGCCGCGCGAAGTGACATTGAAGGGGGTCCTCGCGACGAAAACGGGCGAGAGCTGGCAAGTCCCGAATTTGAAGCTGGCCAACGTCGCCTCACACATCACGCAGCTCCTGGTGACGACTGCACCCGGGATGCGGCTGCAGTTGGAAGAAGCGGTCGGGGCCCAACGCACGGCCACCGTGGCCGACGCTGCCAGCGTCGACGAGCCACCTTCCAAACCATTGGCCGCCGACGCTAGCAGCGTCGGCCACGAGGGGCTGCAGTTCAGTGCCTGGCGTGAAGACTTCGTATTGCGATTCACCACGCTATCGAAAGCGCGCGAGATGTCCGCGGCCGTCGTGACGTTGCTCGACATCACCGCGAATGGTCTTGATCTGCAAAGCCGGGCCACGATTGAATCCCGGTTCGCGCCGCTGTTTGATGTGTCGCTGACCTTGCCCGCCGAATGGACCGTCACCGATGTCCTGGTGAATCAGCAGCGCGTCGCCTGGGAAACCCTGCCGCAGGTCGCGGGCATCCACACGCTCCGCGTGGCGTTTGAAACTCCGCTACCCGCCGAGCAACCCGCTGTCGTGCAATTGTCGGCCCATTATGATCCCAAGGATTGGCCACTGGAAGAGGGGGCCGCGCCGTTTTCGCATCCGCTGCCGGAAGTGCGGGTGTTGCAGTCGAATGCCGTCGAAGGGACCGTGGTGATCGCCGCTGAGCGTGACTTGGATGTGCAACTGCAAGAGGTGAAAGGTCTCGCCCCCACGCTGCTCGATCCCGCTCTCGCGGCGCGATTGAGCTATGAGTATCAGGACACGCATTACAGTGGAAAAGTCCAGGTAGTGCGAAAACCTTCGCGGATTTCGGCCCACACTCTGGCCTTCCATCGATTAGATCAGGAGACGTTCCTCAGTCACCTGGAAGCCCGCCTGACGATCGAAGGGGGCGGCGCGCGAAAGCTGCAGGTCTCGCTGCCTGAGAGTGCGGGGACCAATCTGCGTTTGGAATTGACCGACAGCACGGCAAGCATTGTCGAGCAAACGACCGCCGTCCCAGCCAACGGACGCCGCGTCTGGACCCTGGCCCTGGATCAGCGCGCGTACGGCAATGTCCTGCTGCTGGTGGACGTCACGCAGCCCCGGAAAGCGGCCAAGGAGTTTGTGCCACCGGCTATGCAGTTGATCGGAGCGGAACGCGAAACGGGTCAACTGGCCTTCGAAGCCGAACCCGACCAACAGCTCGATATCGTCGCGACCGAGATCGATGCAGCGGGTGCAGCGGGTGCGGCGCTGCCCGATATTGATCCGACCGATTTATTCGCCCCGACCGGCTACCTGCCCAAGGAACGGATCGTGGCCGCCTACAGCTATGTGTTGCCCGGCTATCGGTCGAAGCTGACCGAACGCCGCTTTGCCCGGATGGCGGTCCCCACGGCCATTTGCGATCTTCTGAATCTCGTGAGCATCCTGGGTGAAACGGGCGAGCTGCAGCACGAAGCGACGTTCCAGATCCGGGCGGTGGGCGTGCAGAGTCTGCAGGTCACGTTGCCGAAACAGGCCCAGTTGTGGGCCACGCTGTTGGATGATGTTCCGATTGAAGTGCGGCGGACCAGCGCGGCATATCTCATCCCCTTAAAAGGTTCTGAGAATGCGGATCCTTCCGTCGTGGAAGACCCCAGCCGCGTGCGGAAATTGAAACTCTATTACCGCACGCAGGTCGGTCCGTTGACCGCAGCCAGCACTCTGAAACAGACCCCGCCGGGGATCACCGTGTTGAACGGGGATGGTACCGAGCAACCACTGGAAATCCTGCAGCAGGTGTGGACCGTGCATCATCCCCGGCAGACCGAATTCGTCGCCGACGGCGGCAGCTTCATCGCCGACCAGCAACACCTGCGACTGAGTTTCCTCGGCGAATTGCTGCAAGGCTTTCAGGTCGATTCGCCCCGCAATCTCTTTTGGAAAGCCGTGACCCTGCTGAGCGTTGCGGGGGTCGCCTGGGTGCTCGGCCTCCTGTGGCGCCGCTCCGGCGCGAGAGGCTTCTTTGCGCTCGGACTGCTGCTGTTCGCGGGATGTTTCCTCTTTGCGTTGCTCCTGCCAGCGACTCAATCGGCCCGAGAAGCCGCCCGTCGTTCCGAATCACGAAATAAGCTGAGTTCATTAGGATATGCCGTCGGCACCGCCGATGTCCACCACACCGTTGAGGGCGACGACGAGGCGAAACCGGCGACTCGCAACTTACCTGCACCGACGGGTGCCGCGATCAACATCAATAGTCAGTTCGGTGATTTCTTGCCCCCGATGGAGGGTGGCAGAACAATCACGACCACTGGATCGACCCCCGCAGCGACTGCCCAGCCGGCCGATGTGGCTGGGCGAAAGTCGGAATCCGCCCCGGAAGAGAAAAAGGCGGACAGTCCTCCGGCCGAGGAACTTCCGCCGAAATCGGAAGTCGCTGCGGTCGAGACGAAGTCGGAAGCTATGCCGAAAGAGGCGAAGCCTGCGGATCCCGCGAAGCCGAGGATCATGATCCAAGAGGAAGAGGCAGACCTGGGACTCGACGACAAAACGGACGTTAAGGTCAAGAAGAGCACGGTCGCCAGGGCCCGGGATCGCGCGTTTGCTTTTGCCGCTCAACCGGCTGCCCCAGGTCAACCGCAGGGAGCAGGCGGTGGTGAGGGTCGGGCTATCGACGGCAGGCTTCAGGCTGCCCCGCCGCAAGCGGCCGTGCCATTGCCATCGATCCACGGCAAGGGCGTGTTGTCGCTGGCACTCAGTCTCGAGCCCCCCGCTGACTCGCAGCACACAACCTACACCTATCGCGGCCGCTTGCAGCAAAAGCCCCCCGAGTTGGTCATTGCCTATCAGAATCGGGCGCGGATGTCGTTCGACATGCTGGTGGTCGAAATGTCCGTCATCCTGATCTGCTGGTTCGCCCGCCGCTGGAGCCTGACGCTGCGCGGTTTGATCCTGACCCTGGGAATCGGGGTCCCGCTCGCCTTGATGACGATCGTCCCGAAAGCTTCATTGCCGCTGCTGGATGTGGTCCTCAGCGGGACCATCCTGGGGGGCCTGTTGTGGCTGATCGTCGCTGTGGTCGCCTGGTTCCGTTCTCCCCAGTGGTGGAACCGGTTGTGGAACCGATTGAATGGTCCCCTGGTGACTGCAGCCGCAGTCCTGATCGTCGTCGGCTGCTCGACCGTCAGCGTCTCGGCTGAGGACAAGCCTGCAGAGGCTCAGGCTGTGAAGAAGGAGCCGGTTCAAAAAAGTCCGGCTCCCCCACCGAGCAAAGAACAACGCGATCCCGAGCTGATCTTCGTCCCGGCCGAGGCCCTGACCGATCCCTTGAAGGTCAGCCAGGTCTTCCTGCCCTACGCCAAATTCGTCGAACTCTATCGGCAAGCACATCCCGAAGAGCCCGTGGTCAAGAACTCGCCGGTTGCCGCAACCATTACCGAAGCCCTGTATGCCGCGGAGCTCGTGCCGGCTGCCAATGGCAAACAGGCGGCGGTCAAGATTACCGGCCGGTTTGTGTGTTACAGCTTCCGCGATAGCCAAGTGACACTACCGCTGCCGCTGGGCAAGGTGGCTGTCGGGACGGCGCAACTGGATGGATCGGCTGCACCCTTGGTGGCTGGGACGGAACAGAACCCTCTGGCCGTGTTGATCTCCGAGCCCGGGCTGCACGTCGTGGATTTGCAGTTTACGGTCCCCGTGCAACTGACCGGTCCGGCAGGCGTGTTTTCGCTGGCCCTGACCGATGTGCCGTCGGGCCTGTTGCGATTCAAGGTCCCTGCGGGTGATTTGAATTACCGGGTCAACGGCAGCAGCGGTGCCTTCCGACGCATCGCCAAGGACGCCGAGACGGCCGAGTTGCTGATCCCGGTGGCCGCTGGCGGGGCGTTCCAAGTCAGTTGGCAGCCCCGGCAGAACCGGGCCGATGTGGCCGGAGTGATCCATGTCGACTCGACGTCCGCCGTGTTGCTGTCCGAAGAAGGTCCTCGAATGTTGTCGCACTGGATTTTTCAGGTCCGCCAGGGATCGCTCGCGGAAGTGGCGTTTTCGCTGCCCGAGGGACTGGGGGTCCGGAAGATCGAAGGTCAGGATGTCGGGGGCTGGGAAGTGGGCGGCGAAGGGGAGGCCCGGCAACTGAAGATCTTCCTCCGCCGCAAAGTCGAAGATGCGACGCAGCTCAAGTTCGATCTGTTTCTCAAGCAGCCCGCCGATGATCTGGAAACGACCTACGTCGTACCGCAGTTCGCTCCGCAGAACATCACGCGGGAAACGGGCACGTTGGCCGTGCTGGCCGAAAAACAGTTCGCGGTCCGAGTCGGCAACATCACGGGACTGTCGCAAATTGAACCGCAACAGGTGCCGTTGGCGCGGCTGGGAACCGAGTTCGCCAATTCGCCCCTGCTCGCGTATCGGTTTGCCAATCGACCCTATCAATTGGAACTGGTCGTCAGCCGCCGTCAGCCGCAGCTCAAGGTGACCGCACGGCACTTTGCCCATCTGGATCCGCGAAAGGTCCAACAGCAGAATCGCTTCCAGATTCGCTTGACCGGCGCCCCGCGCGCCGGCGTGTCGCTGGTGTTGCCGCAGGGGTACCTGGTGCAGGATGTGCAGGCCCCGGAGATCGCCGACTGGCATATTTCCGGCCGCGAAGACTCGGCCGACATGGACGCCGAAGCGTTGCTGCATCTCGAGTTCGCTGCGCCGCGGGTGGGCAACTTTGACGTCGTCCTGGTCGGCAAGACGCTCCGGCAGCCGGAGAATCTCAAGGGGGAAGTATCGCTGCCGTATCCCCTGGAGACCGATGAACTCGACACCCAGTTATTGACGACGCTCGACCCGATCTACACCGGCTCGGCCACGATGCTCGACAACTGGAAGTCGATCGATCCTGCCGAACTGGCCCGCCTGTTCCTGCCGGCGGGTACCGCGTCCAATCAGCTCGGCTTCAGTTCCCCGGCCCCGGCTCCGGCACCCGTATTGTTTGATCTGCAACAGGCCCAGCCGCGACTCAGCGGGCAGGTTCTGACGTTGCTGACCGTGGGCGAGGACACGCTGGATTATCTGTTCGCCCTGCAATGGAACATCAACACGGCGGGGGCCGACCGCTTTGTGTTCACAACGCCTGAATGGTTGGCCGGGAAACTCGATTTTCCCGAAGGCCACGGGCCACGTCGCCGCAGCGTTACGCAGGAGTCGACCGGCGACGGGCGGTCCCGTTGGACGATCATGCTGGAAGACCCGCAGCGCGAACGGTATTTCATCGTCGCCCGCGCGGTCCTGCCGCCTTCGGCGAAGGGGGAAGTCGCAGCCCCGGGCTTCGTCCTGGAACAAGTGACTCCGGGACAGGACCCGCCCTTGATCAATCCGCTGGAGACTCAGACGCACTACGTCGTGCTGGTGAATCAATCGCAAACTCAGTTGACATCCGCCGTGCCCGACGCCGTCGAAACGATCCCCGCGGAAGATCTGACCCGCGCCATCCGAGTTCGGCAGGACTTGATCGATCAGGCGGCGGAAGTGGTGCGGGTTCGGACGGTGGGAGCCGGCGTGACCTGGAAGCAGCAACGCTTTCAAGCCGAACAGTTGCTGCCGGCGGCCGTCAATCTGGCCCATCACATTACGGTCCTGGCGCCCGACGGCAGTTGGCGCGAACAGGTGAGCTACCGCGTGCGGAATCGCAAACGTCAATTCCTGGCGGTCAAGCTGCCGGCCGGTTCGCAGGTACTGTCCTTGTTCGTGAAAGGTCTGCCGGCCCGGCCGGTGTCGCCTGCCAAGGAAACCGGATTCACTCTGATCCCGCTGCCCAAGACGGTTGAAGGTGACGTGGCGTTCGAAGTGGTGATGGTTCTGGCCGGCCAATTGAATTCCGGCCCGCTGCGGCGGCCAATCTGGGAACTGGCTCGGCAAGAGGTCGATATCCCCATTCCATCGGTCGTGTCCCCCGAAGAGAGTGCCGAATACGGCATCGCTGTCTCACAAACCACGTGGACCGTCTACGCACCGCGCAATCTGGACGTGGACGTCTTAAAACGTCCCGAACAAACCAACGTCAATGAAGTCACTGAAACGCTGCAAGTGTACGATCAAACGATCGCCACGCTGAATGAAGTGTCGGAACTGATCGCCATCAACAGCAACACGTTCAATCGCCGCGTTCAGGCGCAGTCCTATAGCAATGCGAAGCAGTTGGGTGTGGCATTGCACAATTTCCATGACACCAACCTCGCCAGGAATTCGGAAGAGGTCGCCAAGCAACGTGAGGTGCAACAACGAATCAGCCAGTTGGAAAAGTCCATCAAAGAACTGGAGGTGAGAAACAACGACCAGGGCTTGACGGTTCAGCAGGATGTGGCAGGCAACACCATTGTGCTCGATCAACGCAGCGAGCAGGGGGGCCAGCAAGCACGCATCAGTGAGTTCTATACGGATAACACCATCGCTCCAGCGAACAAGTCCGAGCCAGCGCCGCCGATGCCTCCCAGCGTAGCCGGGAAGGCCAGGGGCAAGGGCCAGAAAGGGAACGTCAATCGCGACAACCTGCGCGGTCAAAATTTTTCCCAAGTCAAGGAACTGGCCCAGGAGCAACAGAAGAAGCTCTCGGCGCAGAATGAACTGGCGGATGTCCAGGAAGGTCAGCGCAGTCAGAGCGAATCCAAGCCCAGGTCATACGAGTTCTCACAACCGACGCTGGGACTGGACCCATTCAACAACACTGGTACGGGTCAGATGGCGACAGACACAGCTCAGGCGGTAACAACCATACAGAAGCGTAATCAGCCGGGTGCTCCCTTCGCACCCGGACCACCACGGGACCTGACACGCAGGGGCGACATTCCCAAGCTCGGGACGATAGTTGGGCAGGAGCGTCAGACTACGTTCGACAACTCTATTCAAGTTCCCTACAGACAACAGGCTGCCCCGCCGGCCCAGAACTTTGGTCGCAACGCCGGGCCCGTTGCTCGAATGTCGCGGTCCGGATCGATGGTTGATGGTCCCGGTCCCGGTCCCGGTCAAGTCAATACAGCCGTTGAACAGGAACTCGCCAACCTCGTTCAGCAATTCGATAGGTTGCTGAAGGAGCTTCGTTACGCAGAAGCCGAAGTCCTTGCTCAAAAGGCACGGCAACTCGATCCTCAGAATCCGACTGCTGAAATCATGAAGTGGAAGGCCAAGTTTGCCAAGCGGAATGCCACAAATAAACAGTTAAAGGATCGCAAGGAAGAGGACGTCTGGAGTACGCTGGAATCGGTGGAACAGTTAGCGATTCCCTTCGATGACCGAGATCCGATCGCCTTTGCCAAGAATTGGCAGGAGCGGGGCATGGGAGGTCTGGGTGGCGGCGGCAGTGGTGGATTACCCGGTTGGACGAGCAGCGGCGGACTGTCGTTGCTGATCGAGATCCCGACTGACGGCAAGGTCTACAGTTTTTCCAAGATCAGCGGCGGGGCTCGCCTGACACTGGCAGTGCGACCGCACCAGACCTGGCAATTGGCGCTGGGCCTGGTGTGGACCATCACGTGGACCGTGATTCTGCTGGTGATCACGTGGACGCTCAGTCGCCCGCAGGCACTGGCCGCTCTGTATTGGGAAGCCCCGTGGTTCCTGGCCGCATTGGGCCTGGTGACGTTCTTCCTGGTCGGCTCCGAATCGGGGGCAGGGATCGCGCTGTCGCTGCTGATGTTCATCGTCGGGACCCTGTGGATCGCGTTCAGGAAGCCAGCACGCAGTGATGCGCAATTAGGCGAGCGTCCGGCGTAAGCCGGATGGTTGTTGGCGAGCATCAAACTACTGGAGCCGTGTGCTCTCTGACGAGTTTCAAACCACGTCGATGGTGAGCCGGACGACGCCAGCCCTCAGGATCTTCGTCTTGGTCTCGTTGCGATGCCCGAAGGATCCGGGGACTCACGCCGCCCTGCCTTTTAAAGATCTCAGCGGTCTCTGTAGTTTGATGCTCGCCAAAAACCATCCGGCTTACGCCGGACGCTCGCCTACGAAGAAATCGCGGCCTTTTCAGCCGCCTCCCAGGCTGCGACGCGAGGGGCGTAGCTTTGTGCCTGGGCGACGAAGTCCAGCCCGACGATATTCTTCCATTCGGCAAACAGCCGCCCGTAGTACGGCCCCGGCTGACCGTTGCTGACCCGCTGGCCCGCGAACCGGACCACGGGCACCAAACCAAATGACGTGGCCGTACACAGGATCTCCGATGCCTGGCGGGCGAATTCGGGGCTGATGTCGCGATCTTCAATCTGCAGGCCGATCCGCCGGGCCGCTTGATACGTGATCGCCCGGCTGACTCCGTGCAGAATCTGGTCGGACTGAGGGCTGTAGAGGACTCCGTCGCGGATCACCAGGATGTTCCAACTGGGGCCCTCGGTCAGATTCCCCTGGGCGTCGGTGAGCACCGGCCAGACGGGTCCCTGGCGTTTGGCGTGCAGTTGAGCCAGTTGAAAATGGACACGGCTGCGCGTTTTCGCGAGCGGGTTGATCAGTCCCGGAGGCAATGATTTCTGCGGCGAGACGACTACTTCGACCCCTTGCGTGTAATTGGCGGCAAATCGGCCCATGCTGCGCAGCAGCGGCCAGCAACTGATGACGACGGTCGCCCGCTGCGGTTCTGCAAAGATGGGCGCGTACATTTCGGCAGGGCCGCGGGACAGGTCGTGGCGAATATGCCAGTCGACATCAGCAGCCTCGGTGGCCCGGTTACGCGAGAGGGTTTCGCGCGTCAGTCGCTCGAGTTCATCCAGGGTCAGGTGGGGATCAATTTCCAGGAAATGGAGCGAGCCTTGCAGCCGTTCGAGGTGCTGTCGCAATTGAAACGGCTGACCGTTGAAGGTCCGAGTCATCTCGAACGCCGTTTCTCCGTACAGATACCCCGAATCAAAAATCGAGACCCGAGCCTCACGCTCGGGAACGAATTTTCCATTCAAATAAACAACCCGATTCGGCATCCCTGTCTCCCTGTCAGCATCAACACAACACGTGTCTGGAAACGTATTATATCAGATCACAAGTGGCCCGACCGGGGGGCGATTGTTTTACAGATTAATGATCCACAGATTTCGCAGAGGACGCAGATGAGGAGGGAAAGATGCCGATCCGAGTCTTCTACGAATTGAACGGTTTGGGTGCCTGACAAAAGGATGGCATGATTGCCGTCAAGGCGGCCCCCAGGATGAATTTGGCTCCCCTCGCCCCAGTAATCTGGGGAGAGGGGCCGGGGGTGAGGGGAATGTTCAACCAATGATGCAGAGTCGTGTTTTTTCAGGAAAAAAGTCCCGTTGAAGTGCCAATCGAATGACGCTCGGAAAGCCCCTCACCCCCAACCCCTTGTCCCCGGAGTACCAGGGCGAGGGGAGATAGAAACTCGTTTTCGGAATCACAGCGACATGTCTCCCCTCTCCTCCTCATCTGCGTCATCTGCGAAATCTGTGGATCAATCCCTCCCATCAAATCACACCATTGTGACCCGCGTCGCAACTCACCATCAACTGCGAAAAATCCATGAACGAGACACCGTCATTCCCACTTTTCGGACAACTTTCTGCTGACGGTTGGGCTGAACATGCCAATGTGGAGTTGTGCGGAACGGGCTGGGCGTTAAGAATACGCGCGGGCGAACGCCCTGCGAGCTGGATTTGGGGGGCGGCAAACGGATTGCCGGCTGCTTCGCCGCGCGGCACCTTCGAAATTCGCGTACGCACTCCTACCACTGAAAACAGGACGACCAATGACTCACGCTTGGCACGATGTGACCCCTGGCGAAAATCTGCCCGAAGAATTCGTCACCGTGATTGAAATCCCCCGTGGCTCCAGCATCAAGTATGAGCTGGACAAACCCACGGGCCTGCTGAAACTCGACCGCATGCTCTATTCGGCCGTGTATTATCCGGCCAACTACGGCTTCATTCCTCAGACGTTGGCCGAAGACGACGATCCGCTGGACGTTCTGGTGCTGTGCCAGGAGGCGGTCGATCCGTTGACCCTCGTTCGAGCCCGGGCGATCGGCCTGATGACGATGATCGATAGCGGCAAGAAGGACCATAAGATCCTGGCCGTCGCCGTCGATGATCCCGAATTCAACAGCTTCACCGAAGCCCGGCAATTGCCCGGCCACCGCCTGGCCATCCTGCGCCGCTTCTTCCAGGACTACAAGCAATTGGAAGGCAAGCAGGTCGAAGTCGAAGAATTCGAAGCCGCAGCCGCAGCCTACCCGATTATTCGACAGTCGCTGGAATGCTACAGCGAAGCCCGCCGGAGGGGCTTTAAGATGTAAGCGGGGTGGAAGGTCGAAATCCGAATGTCTAATGACTAATGTCTAAAAGGAT
>CAMAVF010000130.1 GCA_945861445.1 Planctomicrobium piriforme
GTCAGGATTCCGTAAAATGACGATGGAAGATACAGCGTATAGCGACGTGCGTGAGACGTCAAACACAGCGGAGGATGTGGAAGGGGTTTCAGGGAACCCGCTGGGCGCGGGAATGACGAATGTCGAAACCAGAATGACGAGTGAATGACTAATGTCTAATGACGAATGTCTAAAACTTCTAGGTGGCGGCAAATTGCAAGGGGTGGCACTCGATACACGTTCCAGGAATAAAACGACGGGCTCGCTCGGTCTGATTCGTCATTGATTCGTCATTCTGGTTTCGTCATTCGTCATTGACCACCCACCCATCCGGTCCATAATTTGGATTGATTCATCGAATATCGATTGCGAACATCCCTGCATCAACCGCAACAAACTGAATGAGCGTCAGCATGTCTGAATTCCAAACGGTCGCCCGGGTGGGCGAGATCCCGGCCGGCGAGGGCCGTGCCTTTCGGATCAAGGACCGGATTGTGGCCGTGTTTTTCACGGATGGCCGCTACACGGCGATCGACGACGTCTGCCCCCACATGGGAGCCTCACTGGCCTCGGGATATGTCGAGAACGGCGCAGTCAATTGCCCCTGGCACGACTGGAGCTTCAGCGTCTGTAATGGCACATGGATGAACAATCCCAAGGGCAAGATCTGCCAGGAAGTGTTTGAAGTCCGGGTCGAAGGGGACGAAATCCAGGTGCGGACCTGATGTGATGAAAGGGGGCGAAACGTCGCGGTGTTTTGGAAGTCAGGCCAGTCGTGAATCTATTTCGCCTGCGAATCTCGCTTCGAATCAATACCCCAATGGGATCATTTGACGTATCCCCTTCGGGGTATTGCTTCGCTGTCGCTTGCGAAACGCTATTGGGACGACGTACTTTCAGCTCCAACAATCGCGCTCTTCACACCAAGCCAGGCTCCCTTTGGATCCCTTCTGGGCGCATTTTAAGGGACCAAAAGGACCTCAAGGACCCAAGGGAACCACCTGCGGGGGTTCCGGCACCCCTATTTTGACTTCGGCACCAGGCGCAGACGCTCGTTGTAGGTCTTCAGCTCCACCACTTCGTCGAGCATGTTGACCGTCATCTGATGGAAACTGGCCTGCACCTGGGCCTCGGACTGATGCACAATCTGGCCGTGCTGCCGATCAATCGCCATCAAGAACCACTTCGCACCCTGCTGATCGACGGCCCGCGCCGAGCACAGCACAATCGGCGAATGGTCCAGTTGCTCGAGGATCAAATGCAGTCCCGAGACCGACTGCTTCCACTTCTCTTGACCGGTCGTTTTGTCGAACGATTGAATCGTCCCGCTGACGCGAATCGCCGGGAAAGCGTCGACATTGCGATCGTTCGGGAACTTGTCGTCCCGATGCACCACGACCAGGAACTGATCATAAGTTGGAATGACATAAATCTGATGGGTGTTGCGCAACGCGGTCGTCGGCACGCGGCCACAGGGACGGAGACTGCCCGTTTCCAGATCGCACAACTGCAATAGCCCCTGGGGATCGGCCAGTGCCATTTGATCTCCCGACATCAACCCGGCCAGCGTCTTGACAGGCAGTTCCAGCGACCAGCGCCTGGTCTGGCTCAGCGGATCAAATCGCCCCAGTTGCAGACTCGCTGGCTTGTCGGCTCCGGCGGCGGGAATCTTATCGGCCAGAATGAAATCGTCACCGACATGGCTGATCGACCGCTTGCACAGTTGAGCCAAATTCGGAATGGCGAGTTCCCGACCGTCCACCGCGGAATACGCGGTGACGGCGTCCTGAGCCGGATTCCATGCATAAATGACGTGCGGGCCGCCCAGCAACTGGGTGCCAATCGGCAGGCTAGCACGCGTCCAGGCGATCTTGCCCGTCCGACCATTCAATACCACCAGTTGGCGGCGTTTCAGATAGCAGACATAGTGCTGATTGCTGAGGCGGGTGGTCCCTTCACTCGCAAACGTCGACCAGTCACCACCCAGGCCCTCTGCACCACCGAACTGGCGGGAATTACCCCCCGTCAGACTCTGCAGCGCCGACGGCACCCGAGCGTTCTCCAATAGGTCCTCGATGTCGTCTCCGGTCGCATGGCTGTCCATGACGTGCGACCACAAGATACGACGTTCGGTCGGTGACAGCGCCGTGATCGAACCCCCTTGAAACAAGACGACCTGGTGACCGGTCACATTCACGTGAGCCAGGCTCGACAGGGAATCGAGCGAGGTCCGAATGGGCAACGACCAGACGTTCTTTTCCGAACGAGCGTCAATTACTTCAACGCGTGGCTCGTGCGACATGAATTGCAGGCGATGCTGGCGGAAGAAGGGCAGGCCCGCACCCCGCTGATTGATATCCTTTTGAATTCCGTTGCCCGCAAAATTGCTTCCCGCACGCTCGGTCTGCAGCTCGCGGTTGTGCCAGTCACAGACGGGCTCCGTCACGGCGGCGGGCAGCTTCCCGGCGGCACGCAGTTCCTCAATATGCTGGGCCACGGTGTGGCCGGCGTCCCACTTCGCTGCCGCAAGATCGCGTTCCAGGATGTGATAGTAATGCGCCGCATCGGCGGGAAAGCCGGCTTGCAACCACAGTTCCGCCAAGCGTTCCGTCGCCCACACCTGATGTTCCGGCAGAGGCTGCAGCGCGACCAGCAGGTTCTCGGCCTCCTGCCAATCGCCTGCCGCCATCACCGTTTCAATCAACTTCCTATGGACCTGAGCCGTTGCCGGCTGGACGCCAAACAGGTTCAGAAAACGCTGTTGCTGTTCGCGACCTTGGGCCAACACCTCCAGCGCCGCGGTCAGCGTCAACAGGTCCAGCTCGGTCGGTGGCTTCCCGGTCACCAACTTCCCCAATTCTTCCAGCTTGCCGGCCGCCCAGCGCTCCCCCTTCACCTTCCACGGAGTCCCGTCCTGCGGAACCACCAACTCCAGACCGTGAACCTCTGCGAATTGCGAATAGACCCGAAAGGCACCCGCATAGTCCTTACGGCTGACCAGTCGCTCGGCACGCAGCATCTCCAGCGCCTGAAGTTCCACCGGCTGCTCAGCCAGACGCGCCAACTCCTCGAACTCCGCGTCGCGGGCGGTCAGATCTTCCCGGACCAACGCCGACAAAGTCGTCACGACCGCGGATCGATAACGCTGCCGCAGTTCGCCCTCCAACTCATTCCCCCGCACCTTTTGCAGGGCCTCGCGAGCCGCCACGTAGTGGCGATACAGTAATTCCAACTCCGCTTTGCGAACGGCCGCAGGGGCGGATTGGGGATCCGCCGTCAACTGCTGCTGCAATTCGGCTTCGATGGACAGCTTCCGCTCGTAGGCCACCAAGCCCTGCGGGCTCAACGAGATCAACCTGCCGCGATACATCGCCAGATTGCCGAACTGGTGCAAATCGGGATCCGCTGACGGGGGCAGGAACGAAGTTTCTTCCAATTGAAATGTCTTCAAATTGATGGCCAGCAGTTCGCCGGACGTCAACGGCAGATAGTAGCGATCCTGGACTGCCACGCCGCGACCCGCCGGACGCGCATCGGCCGTTTTGAACTTCAACGTCCGACCGCGTTTCGGATGCTTGATATTGTGTGAGCTAATACTTTCCGCGCCGACCAGGACGATTTCCTCACCGAAGACTCCGGCCAGGAATAACGCGGAATCGCGAGGCTCGGACCACACTTTTTGTCCGTCACTTAAGCTCAGACAAATGATGCGTGATTCCTCGGGAGGGGTGAAGATGACGCGGTCACCCACAATGACCGGCGGTGCCGCCGCCCAGCGTTCGTTGAGTTCCGCCGGTTGCAGCGCTTCATCCTGCGGCTCCGAATCGCTTTGTGAATTCAGGTCCTGATAGCGATAGGCCCACAAGATGCTGTGCGTGCTGCGATCGATGGCCACGATCCAGCCCACCGTGGTCGGGCAAACGATCACGCCGTCTCCCACGGCCACCGGAGCACTCAGCCATTGCCGCCCCACGTCCATACTGATTTTGGCCTGCGAATGCGCAATCAACTGCGACCATCGCGGCTGGCCAGTGGCGGCCTCCAGGGCATGCAGGCGAATCTGACCGTCCTTTTCGGCCACCACGAATAGGTCACGGCCATCAACCACGGGAGCACCGAAAAAGAAGGTCCCCGCCAACGGCAATTCAAATGGATCATTGAGGCTCGGGCCACCCACTTCCCAGGTACTGCGACCGGTCTGCAGGTCGTAGGCGGTCAAGCGGTTCATCCCCAACGGACGCCCCAGTGCGTCGGCGTCGGGCAATTCTTCACCCCAGTATTGACCGGGCTGCAGGCTGGTCATTACCGACAGATCTTCGATCACAAACAACCGCTGGCTGTCGGAACTCAACAGCCCATGATTGGAATTGCGAAACAGCAAATGCGTCAGCGGATTGTCGGAGACCGGAACGTCTTCCAACTCCTGCTGCAGCATGGCCACCTGTGCCGGCCCGATCTGCAAGTTGATTTGATCGAGTTGACCGTCCCCCGCGTCCCGGGCGCTACTGAGTGCCAGGACATCTTCAACGGCGGGGTCATCCGACGTTTCCCACAGCAACTTGCCGGTATCTGCCGAGACGACTTTCACCCCGCGTAATGACCGGAAAATGATCTTGCCATCCACGAGCAACGGATTGAACGTAAAAATCGGAATCTGCTCGGCATCCCGCAGATCGGAAATCAATTGCTTGACGCGGTCGCGAATCGCGAGACTCAACGTCATGGGATACGACCAGCGCGGCAACAACAGCGGTTCACCAGCCGCCGCCTGGCCGACTCGTCGAGCCGAGCCAAAGAACTGCGGCCAATCCTGCAGGGTCGGAGTCTGGGCCACCGCGTGTGTGCCGAGCGTCTTCAGCCAGGCGGCTCGCTCGACGGACTGGCCCCCCAACACGACCTTCTCATCCGGGGCCGCAGTCTGCCGGTCCAGCAGTTTTTTCAACGCCGGCGATTCCGTTTTATTGGCCACAAATTCGGCCTTCATCCGCCAGATGGGATCGGCCGTCAACGGAGCTCGCGATTCCAGCAGCTCGCGCAGCCAGAACGCCGACAAACCGAATTCGCCACGATCCAGATACCGCGAAGCCAGCAGGTTGGCCGCCTGAAAACCGGCATCGGTCTGGAAATACCGAGTGGCGACCTGGGCCAAAGCCGCCGTGGAACCGACCGCGACCGCTTCGGACAACTCGCGTTTCGCCACGCCCCCATACTGCAGGCGATAGCGTTCCAAATCCGCGGCCGGTAATTGAGACAACAGCCGATGTGCAGCACTCCGCACCGAAATCAGCTTGCCGGGACTCGCTTCCCACAGGGCATCCTCGGGCATTTCGAGCAACCGCTGCAGCGTTTCGAGCGACTGGCGATACTCCTTCATCTTGAAGTGCGTTTGCGCCTTTTTGAGCAGCGCGGACAATTTTTGATTGAACGGCGCCCGCGGATCGGTCCGCTTGCGTTTCCCCTTGGCCATTCCGCTGTCGTCCGAATCGGCAGATTCTCCGAAGATCGATCGCCACAGCTGACCCGGCCAAACAGGTTTGGCAGGATTCTCGTCCCCGTTCGCCGGCAGATCCTGATTGGGGGGTACGGCCTCGCGCTTCAACTGCTCCTTCGCGGCTTCCTCAGCCTTAGCAGGTTTGGCCTCCCGTTCTGCGTCGACCTTCTCTGCCTTATCGTCCGCTTCTTTTTTGGGTTCCGCCGCAGGGGGCGGTTCCTCAGCACGGACGAAGGTGACGGGCCACCAGCAGCCGGCTGCGATCAACCCGCACACGGCGCAGCCCAGCAGAGAGATTCGTCGCCAGCGGCCTACACCAGACAGATTCGTCACAACGCAGCTCCTCGCCCGCAAGTCCGCTAGCAGCCTGTTGAAAAAGGTGTCTGGAACTCTCCGAACATTGACAAAACGCACGATTCCGTGTGGTTGGCAAAGTTCCAGACACCTTTTTCAACAGGCTGCCAGGCCGCACATCCCTGGAAATCGACCACACAGCCGGGCACCTTGATTTTGACGGTCTGCGCGAGGTAAGGCAAGAAGGATCGCAGGAAGTTGCCGGAACATCCGGCGTTAGTCCCATCCGTCCGATTCGTCTCATCCGTCCCATAAGTCCCATCGGAATTCATGCGACGAATGGGATTGATCAGACTTCAAGGATCCCATCCCGCCTTGAAAGTTGCGGTTTGATGAACGATCTTGGAGTACAGACGAACGAAAACGCACGTCCGTATGGCGTTGATTGACATCGATTGAACAAAGGAATCCAGCATGCTCGCACTGCACCGGATCGGGTTGGTTGCACTTGGTTGCTTATTGGGTTCGGTCTCTCTGGCCTCCGCCGAGGAAAAACTCAAGGTTCTCTTGATTGATGGGCAGAACAACCACGCGTGGCAACAGACGTCACCGATTTTGAAATGGGCTCTGGAAGATTCCGGGCGGTTCACGGTCACGGTCAGCACCACGCCGGGGCCGACCCCGCGTCTTCCCGCACCGTTGAAAGCCGACGCGACTGCCGAACAAAAGGCCAAATATGAAGTGGCCGTTGCCAAGGCCAAGGAAGAGGCTGCCAGTTACAGCGCCGCGAAAGACCGTTTGTGGGCCTCCTGGCATCCCAAGTTCCAGGACTATGACGTCGTCATGTCCAACTACAATGGTGACCTGTGGCCGGAAGAAGTGCGGAAGGAATTCGTCGACTATGTCAGCAACGGGGGCGGATTTGTCTCGGTGCATGCGGCAAATAATTCGTTTCCGGAATGGAAGGAATACAATGAGATGATCGGCGTCGGGGGTTGGGGTGGACGGACCGAGAAATCTGGCCCCTACGTCCGCTTTAAAGATGGAAAGATCGTCAAACAGACGAATCCCGGACCGGGCGGCGGCCACGGTGCCAAGCACGAATTCGTGATCGAACTGCGCGACACGGCCCATCCCATCGTGCAGGGACTCCCCGAGAAATGGATGCACGCGTCGGACGAACTCTATGACAAACTCCGCGGCCCGGCCGAGCGTTTGACCGTCCTCGCAACCGCCTTCGCAGACAAGGCCAAAGGGGGGACCGGCGAACACGAACCCATGCTGATGGTCACCGATTACGGCAAGGGCCGGATCTTCCACACGACCCTGGGTCACGGCACCGATTCGATGTCGGGCCTCGGATTCCAGGTCACACTGCTCCGCGGCACCGAATGGGCCGCAACCGGCAAAGTGACGATTCCGGCCCCCAAGCCCGAAGAACTGACCCTCGACAAACCAGCCATGCGGCCGATGCCGGCGAAATAGAAAACGCCAGCGGTCACGAAGTGACCGCGAATACAAGCTCGAAGCGCAAGCGAGTGAAACTCTGTTGGTGTGTTATCGCGGAATGCACTCGCTTGCGCTTCGAGCTTGTATTCATCAAACACGCCAAAGGCATTACACGAATCGGCCAGTTATGCACAGTAGGACGGGCACTCTTGCCCGTCTCCGAGATCAGTAGGTAGCCGAGTACCGACTCCAACGTCGTGAAAGGTCCCGATTCGACATCCGGAGAGAAGCTTCAATCCAACGCAACGGGAAATACAAGTGGGCCAACGGCGTGGCGATCCTGTTCTTGAAGGCGCCAACGCCACTGCTACGCAGATCATGACCGGCACGAATTTCGGTCACGCAAGGGCCGATACCTATGCCGAAACTTCGATACTCATGGCGAACAAGCAGCTTGCGCCAGCGCAATGCGCCATAACCCGCAACATAGCTGCTCAGCAACAACGCGAAAACCACGAGCGCACCAGACCAGCGTGCCGATGTCGTTGATGAATCCATTCCTCAACTTCCCGTGACGGAAACTGACTTGTCGGTGGAGTTCCAAGAGCGAAAACGCTCTGCAAGATGACTTATCGCGGCCGATTTGGATTCGCCTCGTCGCACTCGCGAACCACGAGGCGGTTCACGACGACTTGGCCGGGGGCCAATGCTCGAACCAGACGACAGACGTCGAACGGGGACTTGTCACCATCGTCGTCCATGACCCCTTCGAGGCAGAAGCCATTTTGAGTTCTGCGGACAATCAGAGTCGAGAAGTGAACGCCCGGAATGGATTGCAATTCCCGCCAGACGTATTGCTCAGCCTCGTGACGGGAGAGCAATGGGTCGATGGCAACGATTTCCTACGATTCCTCGGAAAATGAGGTCGCCTGATCATCGAACCGAAGAATTGGCCGTGGACTCGTGAGAACACTCTGCGACATGTTTCCGATCTCCGTAATTCAAAACGGCCCGACTTTGATCCTTCAGCCTCACAAGAAACTAGCGTACCCACTGCAAAAAAAATGTCACGCTGAATATGGTAACTTTTGCAAGAAATTCTCAAGTTGCTCGAAACCAGTGTACAGATCAATTCTGGCTGCACTCCGCAACCTGTTGTCCAAAAATCAGTTACGATCACTTTCGACGTTAACGGTTGGTCATGAGTTTTTTTGACTCACGGCATTCAATTCGTCCCGTGGTGGACGTTTTTCTCTGCGCCAACACTGCCAGAAGTGCCTCCAGGCACAGCATCCTGCTGCAAGATTTGTAAGCTGTGCAGGGACTGGTCATACTAGGCCAATGCTTGCAGGCGAGCCCGGCGGCGTAAGCCCCGGGATTCCGTGGGATAGGCTTCCAGCCTGTCATTGTGCAACACGACAGGCTGGAAGCCTATCCCACGGTGAAGAATCTGGGGGCTTACGCCGCCCGGCTCGCCTAATCATCTTGTTGTGCATACTTAGCTCGAAGCGCGAGTGCGTGCATTTCAGGAGACCTGTCAGGAATGCACTCGCTTGCGCTTCGAGCTTGTATCACCGACGCTGTTTGATCCATAGAAAGCCTTGAAAACATGTCACGACCACCCGGCCCTCCCAGCGGCAATCAACCGGAACCGACGATTCGCATGTCAACCGGCTGGCATTGCCTGCACTTGTACTATGCCGTCAATCAAGAAGGTCTCGAAATGCTCGAGGGCGACGGGACCGACAATGCACGCTCGGAAGCACGCACGGAACTGGCCGAAATCCTGGATCCCAAGCGGCCCGGTGCTCCGACCCGCATTCAGACGTCCATTGTCTCGGGCCACAAGGCCGATCTGGGCATCATGATGCTCGATCCAGATCCGCTGGTCCTGGACGCGGTCCAGCAAGCCATCCGCGCCAGCCTGATGGGCCCCGCGCTGGAGCCGGTCTATTCGTTCGTGTCGATCACGGAAATCTCGGAATACGTGCCGACCCTGGAACAATATGGCGACCGCCTGCGGCTGGAAGGGACCGAACCGGGCAGCCCCGCCTACGAAGCCAAGATGAAGGCTTATGCCGGCCGCGAAGAAACCATGAACAAACAGCGGCTCTATCCCGATTTTCCCGCCTGGCCCGTCATGACGTTCTATCCCATGAACAAGATCCGCGACCCCCAGGCCAACTGGTATCTGCAGCCGTTCAGCAAGCGAATGGAGATGATGGCCGAACACGGACGTAGCGGCATGATGTACGCGGGAAAAGTTTCGCAGTTGATCACGGCCTCTACCGGTTTCGACGATTTCGAGTGGGGCGTGACGCTGTGGGCCCGCGCCCCCGAGTTCGTCAAAGACATCGTGTACGGGATGCGGTTCGACGAAGCCTCGGCCCGCTACGCGGAATTCGGCCCGTTCTACATCAGCTACATCATGAGCCCGATCGAAGCCATCAAGCATTTGAAGCTGTAGTCACGGCTGAATCGCTCCATGCCTCCTCCGCCACCCATCAAGATCCACCGATCCAATATTTTCTCCCAAAAATTGGAATTTGGCGATTTCGTTAAAGTCGTTATCATGCCGGTGCAAGTGGGCGGAGGAGATCGGTCTCGTCAGGCTTAACGGAAGCCCTGACAACGACCCATTCACATGGAGGGAGAATCAGCATGGTAAGTAAGGGAAGTACTGCACCCAGGAAAACGTTGGTTTACGGATTGGCCAGTCTGACGTGGGGCGTCATGCTGCTGGCCGCATTGCCCTGCACAGGCCAGGAAAAGCCTGCCCAGCCGGTCAAGAATGCGCCTGAGAAGAAAGCGGTTGAGACACCGGCAGTCAAAACGGAAGCCAAACCGGAACAGACCGAGAAAGTCGCCGCAAAGCCGACTGAAAAGGCCGCCACAACACCTGCGGAACCCTTGCCTGGCGTCACATTTCTGAAGCCGGTCACCGCAGATCCCGAGAAAAAGACCGAGCCCACCGCGGATGAGCTTGCCGTCCAGGACGCCATCAAGGCGTTTGCGGACGCGTTCAACGCGCACGATGCCAAGGCCGTCGCGGCATGCTTCACGGACCTGGCTGAGCTGGAGAATCAAGCGGGTCACGTGACGCGTGGCAACGCACCGATCCACGATCTCTTCGCCAAGCTGTTCACCGAGAATCCCAAGGTCAAGCTGCATCTCGAGATTCAATCGATTCGCTTCTTGAGCTCGGGACTGGCCGTGGAAGAAGGATTTTCGACGATGACCGGTGGCGGAGCCGCAGGTGAGAATTCCGCGCCGCATGTCGATCGCTACACCATTACGCACGTGAAGCAGGATGGAGCCTGGCTGGTTGCCAGTGCCCGTGACTGGCCGCCCCCTCCCCCGACGGCCGCACAACAACTGCAGCAGTTGGCCTGGCTGGTCGGCGACTGGGTCGATGAAAACTCCACCACGACCGTGCATACGAACTATCATTGGTCGAAGGACAATCGCTACCTGATGAGCCGCTACTTCGTGCAGCGCGAAGGCCGGCCTCCCGTCGAGGGTCTGCAGCGCATTGGCTGGGATCCGGAAGCCCGTCAGCTTCGCTCGTGGACGTTCGATTCCGTGGGTGGATTTACGCAGGGTCTGTGGAGCCGGGCCGAAAACGTCTGGGTGATCAAGATTACCGGCGTCACCGGGGACGGACAGATCCGTTCGGCAACGAATGTGCTTACCCGTCTCAGCGACGACCATGCGACCTACCAATCGCGAGATCGGGTCATCGGCGGCGTACTGCAGCCCGATAATGCCCCCGTGCCGATCGTCCGCAAGGCGCCCGAGCCCATGCTCATTAAGCAATAGTTGCCTTGTAGCGGAATCTCGTCAGAGTTCCGCCGCCAGCCGATCGACTTCCAATAGCTCTGGCGCTTCGTAGCCGTAGTGGCTCGCGTCAGAATTCTCACGAATTCTGCTACTTTCAATAAAGGCTAATCCCATGAAACTCATTTGCACTGCGCTGGTGAGCGGCACCCTGTTGTGCCTGTCACTGGTTTCCCCGGCTGCCGCCGGTCCCGGAGGAACTTATGGCCCCGGCTATGGCACTGGTGGATATGGTACGGGCGGATATGGTCAGAATCCCAGCTACGGACCGCAGACTTATCCGCAATCGGGCAACTACACGACTCCCCGCGTGAATCCTTACGCGCCGGGGAACAACTACTACCGCGATGACGATGACGACTGGCACGGCGGCGGGTTCAATGGCGGCTTCGGCCCGTCGAAAACCGTCATTTACAATCCGAACAGCAACGTCAGGCCGGTGAACACGGCGCCGACCAGTATTAATCAACCCTACTATGACCGGCGTCCGAACGATTACCGCTACCCGAACGCCAATAATAATGGTCAACCGTTCGTAAACAACAACGGCCGACCGTATGTCGCTCATCGTCCGCGGTACTACGACAGCGGCTGGTATCACGGCGACTGGAACAGTCGCAACCGGTCCTCGAAGTACAACCCCTATGCGTGGGGCGGCTGGAACTATGGCAATGGCAAACCGTCGGCAGCGTATGCCTCCTCACCGTGGCAATATGGGTATTGGTCCTACTCCAATCCCTACTACGTGCGTAACGCCCAGGGCCCCGCCTACTTCAATTACGCACAGCCCATCGTGGCCAGCAACATCACGGTGGACGCCAGCGGTTACTCGCCACAAGTCATCGGTCAGATGCCCCGCGAACAAGCTTTGCAGATTTTCGCAACCGCCCGCGCGGCGTTCTTTGCCGGTGATCTGGACGATGCCCAGCGGCAAGTCGAACAAGCCATCGCGGCGCTGCCGGGCGACACCGTGTTGCATGAATTCCGGGCTCTGGTGCTGTATGCCCGCGGTGATTATGCCTCGGCTGCCGGAGCGATCTACGCCGTCTTGTCGTCGGGTCCGGGCTGGAACTGGACGACGATGATTGGCTTGTACCCGAATGCCAACATCTACACGAGGCAACTGCGCCACCTGGAGAATTTCTGTAGCGGCAATCCCAACGCAGGTAACGCCCGGTTTGTCCTGGCCTATCATTACATGACCGCGGGCTATGCCGATGCCGCCGCCGAAATGTATCGACAGGTCCTGACCACCAATCCGGGAGACACGCTGTCGGCTCAATTGTTGAGTTCCTTGACGGGAACAGCCTACAATCCCAATCCGCAGACGGTTGATCTGCAGCCGCTGCCATCACAGTCCGTCGACATCCGGTATCTCATCGGCAACTGGTCGGCCAAACGCCGGGACGGCTCTCAATTCCGTCTCAGCCTGGATCGAGACGGCACCTACGACTGGCAGTTCTCACAGGGCGGCCGCACTCAGCAGTTCAACGGCACGTACACGATCGCCGACAGTGTGCTGGTGCTGCAACAAAACGGCCAACCAGCCATGGTCGGCCAGGTGATCCCGCTCGCCGGAAACCGCTTCGTCTTCAAACTGACCGGCGGAGACCCCTCCGACCCAGGTTTGAATTTCGTGCGGTAATCACGAGTTAACAACCAAACGAGCAGGATATTATCGGCCGCACTTGGCGACCGGCATATCCTGCTTTTTTTCGTTCTGAAGTGTTCAACCGATTTGGCGTGTTCTGTTCGGTTCTTATTACGCCGAATGGACTGCGGCCTAGATTGAATTGGGGTCGGGCGACCAGGCGGGCCGGGCGGCGTCAGACCCCGGATTCTTTCCAATGGAATTGGGCAACCCAATTCAGTCGTTGAAATGCAGAGGCACAGAGAAATTATCTGCACTCTGAGTTCTCTGTGCCTCTGTGTTTCAATCTCTTCGCGATCGAAGAATCCCGGGGCTTACGCCACCGGGCTCGCCTTGAACATTTGAGAGTGCGAGGTCGTTCCAGCCCGGCATCTCGCCGATTCATGAAAGACTCCCCTTAAGGTTGATCTTCGGGAACGGGCGGCGCTTCGGGTTGAGGCTCAACCGGAGGCGTTTTGACCTCGGCCGGTACGTTGGGCTTAGGAATTCTTTTAATGACGCCGGGTGGGATGGGGCTGGCCGGAGGTTCTGGAGAATCTCGCGTCGCTCCTGGTTTCGGACCGGAATCCGGTGTGGCGGACGTGGCCGGTGAGGTCGGCGTAATCACTGTTCCATTACCCAACTGCAGGCGATCGAAAGCCAGCGTAAACGTGATTCGAGTCGCCGAAACGTGGAATTCCGGGGCCGGCGGATTGGTCGGTACTTGGGGGACGGCTTGGACAACCCGTGGAGGGTCCGGGTAGTTGGGAACTGTACCCGGTGTTCGCCTGGGAGGGATGAACTCCTCAACGGCCCCAAAATTGGGGTCGGGAACTGCGGGCACGCTGGGAACGGCAGGCGTTGCCGCATTCGCACCCGCTGCGGCCTTTGTGACCACTGCCGGATGCTCGGCGGTCCCTTCGAGAACCAGTATGCCCTTATTTAACGAGAGTTGATTGCCGCTCGCCCTAAACTGCGGACTGTGGATGACGACGTTTCCCTGGCAAATGATCTGATTTCCGACGCCAGGCTCGGTCGAGGGAATGAGGCGGAATTCCTCAGCGGTAATCAGAATCGCGGCGGTTCCCGGGGCACTCTTGACCGTGCTGTCCGCTCTCCCCGCAACGACGATGTGGACCTGGTGATCCGCAGTCAATTCCAAAGTCACGCGTGGCACGGGCGCATTGCGTGGTACAGCAACACGCGGTGAAGGATCGAAAGCCGGGGCGTCTTCCGACAATAGGGCACGTGGCGCACTGCGAGGCTTCGGGCTGCGCAACACAACGCCCACTTCCAAGTCGTGGCCAAGACCACGTTCTGCTTGAAAATCGGCAGCGTCCAATGTCGGGCCGCGGCGGAACCCCTCGTCCTCGACTTTCCTGGGTCTCGGAAGCGGATCGCTCGCGTGTGTGACTTCCTGCACCGCGGTCGTTCGGAAAGGATCGACGATTTTGACCAAGGCGTCCGGTTCGGCCGCGGCCGGTTTTCCTTCCGCGAGTACCCGCGTTGCGCGTCGATCGTGCGGAATTAGCAACCCCAATCCCACGACCGTGATCCCAATCGCTGCCACATAACCAGCCAATTGTCGCATTGGGCACTCCTCCTGAAATCTTGAAGCGATCCATTCCATTCCCTAGCTCACCACTAGAGCATATCCGCACATTATTCCTACCGGTAGAGCGGCTGGTACTCGGCGAGGAAAAATCCGCTCTTGACCGATTTCGAGCCGCGCGAGATAAGGCCACGATGGACTCCCGCTGGCACTATCTTCTGATGCTTGCTTTAGTGCTTCACAGCTTTGGCTGTGCGGCGTTGGGACCATTTTCTCCCTTGAGACCGGTCGAACGGGCGCTGGTTTTCGCGCCTTCGCCCAGCACCACAGAGGCAGCTCCGGAACCGGGAGGCCAGGTCGTCTCGTTCACGACCGATGACGGTGTCCGCCTGCAAGGGCATCTGTTTGAACACCCCGAGCCCCGGGCCGTCGCCTTGTTCTGCCACGGCAACGCGGGCTCACTCGAGTCCTGGTCCGAAGTCGGCCGGCAGCTCAGCGAGCAGCATCAACTCACGGTCCTGGCGTTCGACTATCGCGGCTACGGCCACAGCGCAGGGAGCCCGACTGAAGTGGGCGTCCTGCGCGACGGACGGGCAGCTCAGGCGTGGCTCGCCCGGCACGCTGGCATCCAGAAGACCGATGTCGTGGTGATCGGCAGGTCGCTGGGCGGGGCGGTGGCGGTTGATCTGGCGGCGAACGAAGGGGCCCGAGGGCTGGTGCTGGAGAGTACGTTCTCGTCGTTGCCCGACGTCGCCGCCGTTCACGCACCGTGGATTATGCCGCACTTGAATATGACGCAACGCCTGAACTCGGCCGGGAAGATCGCATCGTATCGCGGCCCCGTCCTGCAGTGCCACGGAGATGCCGACCGACTCATCCCGCTGAAGCTGGCCCGCAAGCTGCACGCGGCCATACCGGGCAAGAAGCGTTTTGAAGTGATTCCAGGTGCGGACCACAACGACCCCCAGGGCGCTGCCTACGCTCAGGCCCTGGACGAGTTCCTCGAGTCCCTGCCACACGTTCGCACCCACAGTCAGCTTGAATCTCCGCCAGAATCCGGCCTTACGGGAACTGACCATTCTTGATTCAGCTCGAACCGGGGCGTATAATGATGGTTTGTACCCTTAGCGGTATCTGGCATTAGCGAGAGCGGCTGCTGCAAGTCCTGGTCATATTTTCAGGAGAGGAAGTTGCCTATGCGTCAGAGCCGTTTGTTATCCACGAACACGGCGCGAGGTGGATTTACGCTGATCGAATTGCTGGTGGTGATCGCCATCATTGCCATTTTGATCGCCTTGCTGCTGCCGGCCGTTCAACAGGCTCGGGAATCCGCTCGGTTTACTCAATGCCGCAATAATCTGAAGCAAATGGCCCTGGCGGCCCACAACTTCCACGATTCCTACGCCGCCTTTCCTCCGCTGGATCTCAGCCCTCGCTGGGGGACCTGGTTTCTCCTCATTCAGCCCTACATGGAAAATTCCGTAGGCTTTAACAAGTGGAACACGCGAAAAAGCTACTTCGGGAATTCTGGGGCCGAATTCGGCTACCCGTATCAGTACGAGCCGGTGGCCTATGGATCCGATAAAGCGTGGCAGTATTGTCCGTCGTTCCGCAGTCCGCGGCACTTCGTCAATGGTCAAAGTTTTTCCGCGACGGGTTGCAACAATGGCAATTTCGGGGCGGGAGATTTTGCGACGGCAGCGCAGTTCGCAACGGCCCAGCAGGATGGTCCGGCCAACGGCACGGGGAGTATTGTGCGCTACCGCGGCGCGGCGGGACGATCGGATTATGTCGCCGCCGCCATCGACCCTGCGGGAACAACCATCTTCACCAGTCCGACTTCCAACACCAATGGCTTGTTCCAGCGTGCCCTGGACAGTTCGACCGGCACGTTTGCCAACTGCGAATCGGGGGCCAATTGCGTCAGCATGACTTCAGCCGGAAGTGCCCAGCAAAACCTCGACCCGGCGTACCGGTGTCAGTGTGCGTGCGATGCCAAATTTCGGTATCAAGTCACGACGGCGACCTGCACTGATGGAACGTCTAATACCATCCTGTTTGGCGAAAAGTTCTCGCTGGCCGCGGATTCGGATCTAAATACGGCGACCCTGGGAACCACCGGTACGACGGCGTTGTGGTTTGAATCGGTCGCCATCGGCAACATTGATGGAGCCGGCGGCCCCTTCGCGATGGCCGGGGCGGGGGCTCCCCTGCTGAATAACCCCAGGATGCCGGCCAGTGCCGATTCCCGGACCCGCGTTTCGTTCGGCAGTTGGCATCCGGGACGAGCCAATTTCGCGATGGCCGACGGCAGCGTCCGGTCCCTTTCGATCAACATCGACAACGGCACGACCAGCCCGACATTCACTCAGGGAGTCTTCGGCAAACTGGTCACCCCCGCCGGCGGCGAAGTCGTGGGTGATTACTAAGTCGATACTCGTTTCCAACTCTATCAATTCAAGTCCACCATCCACATGCTCGCCAAGACTTTCCCACACTGTCACTCGCGATTCTGGATTCTGCTTGCCATTGGCAGCCTGGCGGCCAGCCTGAGCATGGGCTGTAGCAAGGATTGGAATGCCGAATACAAACCGACGGCAGTGACCGGCAAGGTGGTCCGGAAGGATGGCAAGCCGCTCATCGGTGAGATGGTGATTTCGCTGGTCACATCCGAAGGGTCACCCCAGGTCCGTTCCCAGGGCCTCGTGAAGGTGGATGGAACCATCACCGGTCTGACGTTCGTAGGAATCGGAGGGGACGGTCGGCCCGGCATGATCCCCGGACGTCACTACGTGGAATTCAACCGCGTCCAAAAGATCGGCGACGACGCCGAGCCAGCGGATGCGGCGAAGGATCAGGCCTAGTCTGATGAAAAGTCGATGATTTTGGTTCGAATTGCCCTTGTCTGAAATCGCGAAATTTGTTTCATTTCTCGCATTTGTTTGCTTTCAACGGATTGAAAGGAACTGGCGATGGAGAGCTTAGTTGTCGAGTCACAGAAATGTTTG
>CAMAVF010000131.1 GCA_945861445.1 Planctomicrobium piriforme
CTTGGGTAATACTCAGCCGTAAATCGGCCAATTTCGAAATATCGCAGGCCCGACCCCTCGCCCCGAATTGTACCAGATGTCGCGTCGGACGGAGGTTGTCCATTGCCAAACGATTCTGCTTCACGTTTGATCCGTTAGGCACGAAGGTCTACACTGGGGTCAACTCTACAAGATGTTAAACATTGGGTTGTCAGGTGCAGCCTGTCGAAATGTCGAAAAAAGTTCCTTTTTCACGAAGCATGCAACATGTTTGGCGAACCGTGCCCCTGGATCATCGAAACCACTGCTGAAGCCTTCGAGAAAGATGTCGTCGAACGGTCGCAACAGATACCGATCGTGATCGATTTCTGGGCCACCTGGTGCGGACCGTGCCAGGAACTGGGGCCCACGCTCGAGAAACTGACGCGTGAGGCCAACGGCAAATTCTTGCTGCTGAAGGTCGATGTCGATGCGCAACCCGACATCGCGGGCTGGTTCGGAGTCCAACAGATTCCCGCGGTCTTCGCCGTGGTCAACGGCCAGCCCGTCGACCAGTTCATGGGGAACCTGCCCGAAGAACAGGTGAAAGAGTGGCTCAATCGATTCCTGCCCAGTCCCGCCGAGTCGCTCTTTAAAGAAGCCACGGCGCTGGAAGCGACCAATGCCACGGAAGCGGAAGAAAAGTACCGCGCGGCTCTTGCCTTGATCCCCGACTTCCCGGCCGCCTCGATCGGGCTGGCACGGGTGTTAACGGCCCAACATCGGGACGCCAACGCTTTGGCCGTGATCACCGAATTGGAAGCGCGCGGTTTCCTGGAGCCGGAAGCCGAACAGGTTAAGACAGAACTGGAATTGCGGGCCGCCGCCTTGGAATCGGGTGGCGTCGGTGCCGCCCGAGCCGCCGTGGAGGCCGATCCGAAGAATCTCGATCTTCTCATCCAATTGGCAGATACGCTGGCGGTGGCCCATGCGTATCCTGAAGCGTTGGAAATCTGTTTGGACCTGGTGAAGAACCACAAAGCTACCATGGGTGAGAAGGCGAAAGCGACCATGGTCCAGATCTTTACGGTCTTGGGCCCAGCCTCGGAGCTGGTTCAGCAATATCGACGTAAACTTTCCACTGCCTTGTATTAATGTCAAAATGACCGACGTATCGAGCTGACCGATCGTGCCACGTGTGCTCTGGTGATCAGATCGCCTGCACAAACTGGGGGCAAGATCAGTGGTTGCGACGTCGCGTCTGCTGTCTTTTACGGATAAACTGATTGTGTGCGGTTCAGTCTGCTGGCAGACCGCCACGACATCGTTTGAGGGAACTCTCGTCCGACTTCCTCCGTCTCATCAAATGCAGGCATCGTGACCAAGCCCGATTCAGAATTGATCACCGAGTGCCTGCAAGGTCGAACTGATGCGTTCGGCCAGCTTGTAACACGTTACCAGGAAAGGCTTTTTGGCACCCTGGTCACCATGTTGGGATCGGTTGAGGATGCTCGGGACGTGGCTCAAGAGGCCTTCGTCCAAGCGTATCAGAAGTTGGATTCGTTTCGCGGACAGTCGGCTTTTTATTCCTGGCTGTTCCGGATTGCCTTAAATAGTTCCGTCGATCATCACCGCCGGCAACGACGCCCGACAGTCTCGATTGACGCGGCCCGCGAACAAACCGGAGCGGAACCGACAGACTTGCACCCCGAAACATCACCCTCTTTCAGTATCGAACGCCACGAAAAACAAAAGCTGGTCCAGTTGGCTCTCAGCAAGTTGTCCCCGGAATACCGGCAAGTGTTGATTCTGAAAGAGATGGAAGATTTCAAGTACGAAGAGATTGCAGCGTTGGTCAAGATTCCGGTCGGTACGGTTCGCAGCCGCATCCATCGGGGTCGAGCCGAGTTAAAAGAGATTCTGGAACGCTTGTTGGGCGACCAACTGATTTGAGACAACGATTTTTTTCCCCGTGAGCCTCACTGGGTTGTCAAGGACTGACAGACGTTAATAGAAAGGGTGAAGTGGTAGCGCTGGGGGGTGTTACCACATCATGGGTATGACCATGAACGATCAATCCGCCAATCACACACAACTGATTTCCGCCTACCATGACGGCGAGCTGACGGCTGCCGAACGGGCTGACGTGGAACAACTCCTCGCGTCATCCCCGGAAGCACGTGCCGAGCTGGAGTCATACCGCACGATGTCCGGTCTGCTGCGCGAAGCGGGGCGTCCGACGTTGCAATCTGATCTGACGCCTGTCGTCATGCAGATGATCGAGCAACGCATGCTGCTGCCCACTACGGCAGCGCAGCCGCTGAACGACACGCGTCAGGGCAAGGCTTGGACCAAGTGGGCAGTGGCGATCGTCGCGGCTGCCGCAGCGTTGATGATTGCCGTCCGAGTCATCCCGCAAAATGCCGGAAATGATCCCGTGGTTGCTCAGCAAGTGCAGCCAGCTCCGGTGACACCCGTAGCTCCGCAACCGGAACAGACAACACCCGAGAATAAGACTGCGATTGCCAAAGTTACTCCCGACCAACCCGGCGCGACTCCCGCTCCGCAGTTGGCTCAGGCTGATCTGCCTTTGGAAGTGATTGAAGACCTGAAACGGGCCAATCCGGGCAAGATCGTCCGCTTCCTGAAGCAATCAGGTAAGGACGTGACTGTGTTCCATTTGATGGTGTTGGACATCCAGCCGGGTCTCGACTCGTTGCAGATGATTCTGTCCGCACAGCAGATCTCCGGTCCGATGGGTCAACAGGCCGGGTCGGGGACTGTGGCGGTTTACGTTCAAGCCAACCAGGATCAACTCGACAAGGTCATCGCCGAGCTGCAGAGTGAAGATCAGAAGCAGTTCGTGGCCCTGGCAGTGCAACAAGCTGGGGTGAAGGCCGAAGAAGTCCAGAAACTGATGAAGGGGCAGCCGGCCAATGTCGCTTCGCAACAAGTGCCGCTCAAGAATTCCGAGTTGGCGACGCTGGGCGTGAATCGGGTCCAATCCAAGCAACTCGCAGAATCACTCGCCCGCAGGGGTCAAGTTCCTCCGCGGCCCCTTGCACAGAATGGTGGGGATTCCTCCGCCAGGAAGGTCCTGATCGTCGTCGAGAAAGTTCCTGAAGAGCTGTTGTCGAATCCCGTTCAGCCGAATTGAGCCTGACGGTTTGACGGCGGAGAACGCAGATATTCTCCTGGCAAAACCCTTCGTTCCGTGATGGAACGAGGGGTTTTGTTTTTGCTACTATTGTCCGGCCTCGATTGGCGCGTCGATTGATGCCTGGGGGCGTTCTCGGAGGCTGGGTGGCAGGGGTCGTCGTTCGCGGCGCGGGCGGGATTCGCGGGCACGGTTCGCGTTGGGATCAACGGAATAGACCTGCAGGCGGCCGGGAGCTTCTGGTTCGCGGGGCTGCACGCGGGCTTCAAACGGAAGCCGCCGCGTCACGTTGGCGAGACAACGAATGGCGCCTCCCAGTTGGAAGATGGGCGAGACATCGATCGGGCGGACTTCGAATCCCAATGCCCGGTAGATCTGGGCAGCGGCGTGGTCCAGTTCGGGAATGTGATAGATGGGCATGAAGACGACTCGCTGCCCGTTCTGATAGTCCATCAACACGTTGTTGTAGGTGACCATCCAGTCCTTCTCGACATTGATGAGCGACGGCACACGAATGACCTGATAGCCCATTTCGGTCAGTTGCTGTGCGACATCGTCAAACTGAGTCTGGCGACTCGAATCGGGAGCCACCGCATCAAATTCGACCTGCACCTGACGGTCGCGTTGGGGGATCATGACACTCGTCTGGCCTTCCAGCAGACGGCAGCCTTCCGACGGACTGGAGACCAGAATCGTGCGGGAATCGATGGGTGTCAGATACATATCCGTATGGATCCAGGGAGTGACTCCATCCCGGGCTTTGATCGCCACAGCCGGGCGGCCGAAGACTTTTGAGAGCTCAGCGAACATGGCCGATTCCGATCGAAATCGGTGCAGGTTATCGTCGTAAGCGTTCGCGCCGATGAAGACCTGGCGGCGATTCGAGACGACATTGCCACCTTCCAGATGGAACGAATTGAGGGCCACGCCTGGCACCAACCCCGTCTGAAACAGCAGCGAGGACAGCACGAGGTCGTTTTGTTTTTCGGGGTCGTAGCTGAAGTGCGCGGTCGGTACAAAACAGGTGGCGGGCCGGCCATCAGCTGTTTGCCGGCAGATCCGTCGATCGCGAGCCCAGACCGTGATCGGACGGTTGACGTTGATCACCTGGACCTGGCGTCCGTTGGCACTGGCGGCAGTTCCCCAGCGCTGGGTAAATGCTTCGACCGACGCGTCGTTGGGGCAGCACACCTGCAGCCGGACATTGGGTCCCAGGTGCTGGAACAGATCGAAGAAGGGAGCACCCAGTTCGCCTTCGCTGTTGACTGCGTAATGGAGCAAGACCTCGGCGATCGGCCCCCCATCGTCCGCGACCAAGCCGGGGGAATTGTCGGATTCATCCTGCGCTTCGTCGGGCTCACGCGGTGCTGTGGACTTGAGCATCCGGCGGGCAGGGAAGGGGGTCGCCTGATGCCACTTTGAATCGTGATCCTCGGTGGCCGCATTTTCGTTTTCAGGAGCGTCAGCCGAGTCGTTGGCTGGATTTCGCTCGAACGGATCGTGTGAGGGATCAACCTGCGATGCCGCATCGGCAGGTTGCCGTTGGGGGCGAAAAGGGGCATAACGGCGGGCAGGCGGGTCATTCTGAGTCTGATTTGACTGGGCAGCGGGTTCGTCATCGCGCGGTTCGGTCCGAGCGGGGGCCGGATCGCGACGGATCGGACGATACCCTTCCGCAGACTTGGCGACGCGGCTTAACCCCAATGCTAGAAAGAGGATCAGCACTGTTCCGCAACGGAACCACCGCCCACCAGCGTGCGCAGATCGGCGCGTACCGGATTCCGTCTTGGCGCTGTTGGTGTCTAAAAAAGACTGCACCCCGTACCCCTATCTAGTGATGTCTGCGGTTCGAAATCAGGAGGTCCCCTCGTTGGCTGCTGGCGTGGGTACCGGAAGCGCGGCGAGGGGATATCAGTTCGGCGGGAAATGGTCAATCCAAGTTGTCTGGCAGTTTGTGGCGCGCGGGCGCTTTGTACCACTATCGGCTCAACTCGGCCCAGCCAATCTTACTTTTTCGCATGAGTTCGACTGCACAACTTGAGCCGATGGTCACGAAAATGCGATCCGGCGGGCTTCGCGCACCTTCGCATTCAAACCTACACCTGAAATGCCCCGATTGAGGCCATAATCTTTGTCCGAAGCCTCTGAAATTCGCTTTCCGGGATGACTGGCGTAAGACTGGCTGTCGATATCGGTTGCGGAAGTTCGACCCAACTGCGGCAACCAGCGAAATGGGGAGAATTGGGAATCTCCATTACGGCTGGCGTTTTGTAAGTTCTGACCAGCAGCAGGAACAATCCGGGCTGGCGATAGTGGAAGCGTTCCAAGACGGTTCGTGCCGACCACCAGTGCCAGCCGGCGAGCTGGGGTAGTTGCTGTTCGTCTTGCAGTTCGATGACATCGGTGACTACCGCCAGCAAATTCAACGGGATGCGATCATCGGCGAGACGCTCTTCCGCAGTCGACTTCAAAACAGGCCAAGCTTCTGGGACCAGTTTTTCCCTGTCTGCCTCTTGATGGAGGTAGGTGGGAAAGAGCCAGAAGTGGCGATGAGCGACCCGGAAGCCAGCGTGTCCTTCGTGGATGCCCCCTTTGCGCAGAATGATCGTCTGCTGGCCGATGGCCAGGGCCTCGCAGATGGCCGCCCATTCCTTGAAAGCGATGTCGCATGTCGGGGGCAGCATGTCGGAAGACTCTCTGAGTCGGGAGAAAATTGGTCAACCAAGGCAGACCCATACAAGCTCGAAGCGCAAGCGAGTGCATTTCGTGAAGCCCCCTTGGGATGCACTCGCTTGCGCTTCGAGCTTGTATTCCAGGTTGCATACGGCTCTATTTTCGCGGCGTTCGGCCACTTGCCAAGCCCGGCGGTTGGCTCTAACCTGCTGACGCGGCCCGATTTCAAGGGATTTTCGGGGTTGCTTGCGGTGGTCTCTGTCGGAATCCACAACTATGACGCGTGAAACCCAGCCGATTGGCGTGGCGGTGGTTGAATATCTGGGGCAGTATCTGGTCGGGATTCGCGGTGAGCAGGGTCCGCTGGCGGGGTATGCTGAATTCCCCGGGGGGAAATGCCTGCTGAATGAACGGCCCGCGGATTGTGCGTGCCGCGAATGTTTCGAAGAGTCGGGGCTGGAGGTCACTCCCGCCAAGTTGCTGTTGAATGCGGCGTTTGAGTATTCCCATGGCACGGTCGATTTGCACTTCTGGTTGTGCCACCCGACTCATCCGGCGCTGGTGGCCGATGGTCATCAAGGTTTTCGGTGGGTCGCGCCGGCCGATTTTCAACACTATCGATTTCCCGAGGGGAATCTGCGACTGATTGAGTTGCTGACCACAGGGATTGTGTCGGGGAAAGTCGCGACCTAAGAGTCAGCGATCTCACTGGAAAGACGCGTTCGTGATGGATTCGAAACAACAGATCCTGAGTGCCATTCGTCACAGCGCGGTGCCGTCCGCGAAATTGCCGACACTGACTGGGCCGTGGATTACGTATCCCGATAAGACTCGACAGTTTCTGGATTTGGTGACGTCGGTCGGGGGACGCCCGGTGGTCGTCCCTGATATCGCTGCGGCGAATGTCGATCTGCACCAGTTTGCACCCTACGCCGGTGCGAAACGCATCTTTTCCAATGTGGCCGGGATGGGTGACAACAATGTCAATTTGGAGGCAGTGACCGACCCGCACGAGTTGGAGGATCTGGATTTCGCCATCCTGCCCGGTGACTTCGCCGTGGCCGAAAATGGCGCGATCTGGGTGACCGATCGGGCGTTGACACAGCGGGTCGTCTACTTCATTACGCAGCATCTAGTCCTCGTCGTACAAGCCGACCAGATCCTCGACAACATGCATCAGGCTTACGCCCGCCTGGCGTTTCCGGAGGCGGGATTCGGAGTCTTCATTTCGGGTCCGTCGAAGACCGCCGACATCGAGCAATCCCTCGTGGTGGGGGCTCATGGGGCGCGATCGTTGACAGTTTATGTTGTGGGTTAGGGTCAGATCAGCCTGTGTTGATGGTTGCGTGCCGTCGAAACGACAGGCATAATGGTTGATTGTGTCTGAATCTCGTTACTCGTCTTGCTCCGAAGGGTACGCCTATGTCTACGACTCCTCGTCGAGGTCTGAATCGCCGCGAATTTGTGAAGCAATCTGCACTCCTGGCGGGATCCACATTTGCGATTGGTGGCACGAAGTCTTCGGGCAACATTCTCGGGGCGAATGAAGCGATCCGCGTGGCCTGTGCGGGCATCCGGGGCCGCGGCGCTTCGCATGTCGATGCCTTTACAACCATCAAGGGCTGCGAAGTCACCTACCTGGTGGATCCCGATCAACGCGTGTTCGAGGCGCGTGCCAAGACGGTGAAAGAAAGAAGCGGCAACAGCCCCAAAGAGGTTGCCGATATTCGCAGGGCGCTGGACGACAAGAACGTCGACGTGGTTTCGATCGCCACTCCCAATCACTGGCACGCGTTGATGACCATCTGGGCCTGTCAGGCCGGGAAGGACGTTTACGTTGAGAAGCCGATGAGTCACAACGTGCATGAAGGACGCGTGGCAGTCGACGTTGCTCGCAAAACGGGCCGCATCGTCCAGCACGGCACGCAGAATCGCAGTAATCCGGACAAGTCCAACGTGATGGAAGTCATCAAGTCGGGCAAGCTCGGCAAGCTGCTGGTCTCGCGTGGCTTGTGCTACAAGAAACGCCCCAGCATTGGCATGAAAGAGACGAAGCCGGCCCCCTCGGTGCTGGATTTCAATCTGTGGACGGGCCCGGCCGCTGAGCAGGCCTATCACGAAAATCTGGTCCCCTATAACTGGCACTGGTTCTGGGACTTTGGCAACGGCGACATCGGCAACCAGGGTGTGCATGAAATGGACCTGGCTCGTTGGGCTATTCCTGGGGCGACATTGCCCAAGAGCGTGTTGAGCGTTGGCGGCCGGTTTGGTTACAAGGATCAGGGCCAGACTGCCAACACGCAGATCGCCATCATGGACTACGGCGATACGCAATTGATTTTCGAAGTGCGTGGCTGGACGTCGAAACCCTACCACAATCAAGGGGTCGGCAACGTCTATCATCTGGAATCGGGCATCATCGCCGGAACGACCTACTATCCCAAGGACAGCGACAAGGCGGCACCGCTGCCGAAGCTGGAAACGACACGCGGGCCCGCGGTTGGCGGGGGAGAGGGGCACTTCGGCAACTTCGTCGCCGCGGTCCGCAGCCGCAAGCAAGAGGACCTGAACGCGGACATTCTGGAGGGTCACTACTCCAGCGCGTTGTGCCACCTGGCCAACATCTCTTACCGGTTGGGCACGGGGTCCCCCTTCACGACCAAGTTGCCGGCCTTCGAAGGGAATGCTGCGGCTTTGGAAACGCTCGAGCGAGCCGCGGAACATCTCAAAGACGATGTGATGCTGGATCTGGCCCAGACCGAACTGCGGGTCGGTCGCCGTCTGACGGTTGATCCGAGCAGCGAATCGATCATGGGTGACGAAGATGCGAAGGCCCTGTTGACTCGCACCTATCGCAAGCCATTCACCGTGCCTGATGTCGCGTAGTTTTTGGATTGGAACTTGATGCAGCCCGGCGATTCAGCGTGAATCGCCGGGCTGTTTTTTTGGCGTGGTTAGTGGGACGGGTCGGAGACCCATCCCACTAACCAGCTAGCGCAACTTCAAAAAGCGAAAGCGAGTGCAGGAAGATTGTCAAACGGAATGTACTCGCTTGCGCTTCGAGCTTGTATTCGCGGTCACTTCGTGACCGGTTATTTACCAACGTATCAGGGCCGTCAGCAGCGCACACAGCAACAACACCATGCCCAGGCAGCCGCGCGGTTCAGGAACGGTGGAGAGTCCCATGCGCCGTTCGATGGCTTCGACTGCGTCCTTGGCCTCCTTGAGTCCCAGGTTTGTTTTGTCGCGGTAGAGTTTGATCGCGCCGATCTTTTCGCCCCGTTCGAGGTATCCGATGACCTCCCATTCCAGGTCGGCGTTGGCGGGGTTGACGTTGAATTGCTCGTCACGCTCCATGGCGTCGATGGCCTCGACTGCCGCCGTCAGATCGGCACCCGTGCGGCGACGGTAGGCGGCGACCGCCTGGATGCGCTGATTGTCACTGAGCAATCGTTTGAGTTGCTCGTAAAACGTCTCGTCGGACAATATGTCCGTCTCGGACTCTGGCAGCGGGGCATTGCAGAGGCGGCAATGAGTCAGCCCGGGGGGATTGTCCTGATCGCAAAAAATGCAGTTTGACATCGGTAGGCTCGCACAAACAGCGGATGAGACGTGGAGAGAAGCGCTCACCGTGGCCGGATGCGTGATCATACCATGCCGGAAAGTCAGTCAGGTAGCACCAAGGAGTTTTTACGGACGCCCGACTCTGGAGAGTCAGGCTACGGTGTGACAGGGTCGCTCCGTGGGTTGAGGCGGGGTATAGTGTGGCAAATAGGACGACAGGTAGGATGCCTATCCCACGTTCCGCGCCGCACCTGTTCCAGAAATTCGAAGTCCCCGGTATGCATGCCACTGCGTTTCTTAAGAAGCCAGATCAACGACCGCCCGGGCCGATGGTGGCGTTGTTTGGGGCCGAACGATTTCTGAAGTTGCGGTCTTTGAAGACACTCAGTACGGCAATTCTGGGGGCTGGAAACGAAGAACTGGGACTCACCAAGTATCCTGGTGCGACGACCGAGTTCTCGACCGTCATGGACGAGTTGCGCACGTTGTCGATGTTTGGCAGCCAGCGGGTGGTGGTGATCGAAGAGGCGGATGATTTCGTCACGGCACACCGAGCGGCCCTGGAGAAGTATCTCGCCAAGCCGGCGAAAAAAAGTGTCCTGGTGCTGGATGTAAAAACTTGGACGAGTTCGACGCGACTGGCCAAGAAAGTGGCTGAGCTGGGCGGGGATATCGACTGCAGTCCGCTGAAACCGGGGGAGATGTTGAAGTGGCTGGCCGAGCATGCCCAGGCAACCTATGGGAAGCAGTTGTCGCGCGATGCGGCGCAGGCGTTGATTGAGCTGCGTGGTTTGGAATTGGGGCATCTGGACCAGGAATTGGCAAAACTGGCGGCCTACGCGGGGGACAAAGCGCAAATTGATCGGGCGTCGGTCGAGAAGCTGGTGGGGGGTTGGAAAGCGGAAACGACCTGGTCGATGCTCGATGCCGTGCGTGATGGGCAAGTTGCCGACGCCTTTCATCTGCTGGACAAGCTGATGATGGCGGGCGAGCACCCATTGCGACTGTTGGGCAGTGTGCAGTGGACCTATCGGCCGCTGGCGCGGGCCACCGAGGCCGCCAGACAAGGTCAGTCATTGCCAGAAGCTTTAACGGAATCAGGGGTTAGGCCGATGAGTCTGGGGCCGGCACAGCAGTATTTGAAGCGCCTGGGCCGGCCGCGAGCGGAACGGCTGTTGCATTGGCTGCTGGCGGCTGATCGAGATTTGAAAGGGGCCAGCCAGCTACCGGACAGGCTGGTGATGGAGCGGTTGCTGTGGCAGTTGTCTGGGAAATGACTTCGAGTCTTGCTATCATTTCGCGGTCGGATGGATTTCGCAATCACGCCATCGATTGGCTGCGGCACAAATAAAGACAAATCGACTTTTTCTGGTATTCTGTGGACAGATGCGGATCGACGAGTTTTTGTGGGAACTCTTTTGATCCTTCTGGCGTCAGCATTCGTTTGGGATTTACTACGGACTACCTGTATTACATACTGTTTTGAAGAAGTGGGATCCGCCGTATCGCAATCATCGACCACGGCGGCAGGAAACATGAATTTTTCCTGAAAATCTTCACTCTGTCGTGGCCGGCGGTGCCATTCTGCCGGAGCAGGGCAGGGGTGTGGGCCGCATCCGCCACGAGGTAGATCGCAGTTGAATCGAACACCTTGAGCAGCGTTCCCAATTGAGATTCGATCTGGGTTTCCCCTGACAGCTTAGAGGATGAATTCCTCTCTGGTCGCTGGGGCTACCATTTCTAACGTGGGGTGCTTCACGCACCAGATAGAACGTACGATGACGTGGCATAATTGGATGCAACGGCTTCCGAAGTTCTGCGATTCGCGATCGCAGCGGCGCCGTCACGCCTCTGCCAAGTCCGCAGTCTGGCAAATCGAGTCGCTGGAAGTCCGCAATCTGCTGACGATCAACTTTCAATTTGATTACAGCCTTGATACGAGCCATTTCTTCGATAATCCGCAGGCTCGTAGTACGCTGGAACAGGCGGCCCAGTCTCTGGAAAGTTATCTCAACGATTCGCTGGCGGCCATTGTCCCCGGCGGCAGCCGCTCCTGGACGGCCCAATTCAGTTCCCCAGGCACCGGTTCGCTCGAGATTGTCAACAATCTGACGATCGCGGCGAACACGCTGTTGATTTTCGTCGGGGCCCGGGATCTGAGTGGTGGCGAAGTGGCCCAAGGCGCACCCGGGGGCTGGGGGGCCAGTAACAGTGATCCCGACTGGTCTAATCTGTTGGGAACCCGAGGCCAATCAGGGGCCTTCCCGGGCCCGCATAATGGAGACGCGACCGATTTCGGTCCCTGGGGGGGATCGCTGGCGTTCGATGCATTGGGAACAGACTGGTATTTCGGATCCTCCGCGAGCGGCATCTCGTCGACCCAGATGGACTTCATGTCCGTCGCCCAGCATGAGCTGGGGCACGTGCTGGGATTTGGCACTGCGGAATCGTTTGACCGCTATATCAGCGGGAGCGTGTTTACTGGCCCGAGTGCGACTGCTACCTATGACGGGGAGGGTAGTCCGCCACTGTCCGGTGACCGCGGCCACTGGGCAGCGGGAACCAAAGATGGCGGTGTGGCCGTGGCCATGGATCCGACCCTGGGGCCGGGAGTCCGACGCTTGTTTACGGGGCTGGACTATGCAGCCTTGAATGACATTGGTTGGAATTCCAATTCCATACCGGACGACCCTGACGATAGACCTGGCAGTTCGGTCATCATCACGGCTGCCAGCAATTTGCAGACGTCCGAATCCGGTGCGGCAGTCTCGTTCACTGCAGTGCTCAATACTAGACCGAATTCGAACGTCACAGTCAACCTGACGAATACGAATCTGGACGAAGGTTTCTTATCTAAATCGCAACTGGTCTTTACCCCGCAGAACTGGAACATGGTGCAAACAGTCACCGTGACCGGAGTAGACGATCTGGAGGTCGACGGCGACAAATCATACCAGATTGTGACGTCGCCCGCCGTCAGCAGCGACGCGAACTTTAACGGCTTCAATCCCGTCGATATTTCGATCACGAATCTCGACAACGACAAATCCGGAATCACCGTCACGCCGACGTCCGGGCTGGTGACGACAGAGCAGGGGGGAACATCCTCGTTCGTCGTCTATTTGAACAGTCAGCCGACCTCCAACGTGACGATCAGCCTGAACAGTTCGAATGTCAAAGAAGGTACCATTTCCCTGTCGACGCTGGTGTTCACCCCCACCAATTGGATGGTGGCACAGATCGTCACGGTGAAGGGGGTCGACGACCGAGTGTCCGACTCCAACAAGACATATTCGATTGTGTTGAATCCGGTATTCAGCAGCGATCGATCGTATGCGGGGATCAATCCACCCGACGTCAGCGTGATCAATACCTCGATTCCCGATTTGACGCCCACGATCGAGCTGTCGGGCACGGCAGTGACCGTTTCGTCTGAGGGCAACCCGATGCTCCTGGATACCAGGGCGCGAGTGTACGACCTCGATTCGCCGTTCCTGAGTCTGAACGGTGCCAAGCTGGTGATTACTCTCAGTCGCAACGGAACGACCAGCGACCGGCTGCTGGTGCTCGATGAAGGCAAGGGTAGCGGCATGGTGGGGGCACCCAGCAACGGTTCCATCACCTACGGGGGGATTTCGATTGGCACTCGTTCGGGTGGCACGGGGACGACGCCGTTGACGATCACGTTCAACATCAAGGCCACGCTGGCCATGGTGCAGGAAGTGGTTCGCAACCTGCAGTTCCGCACGACAGTCGAGAATCGATCTGCCCTGGATCGATCGGTGTCGATGCAGTTGCGCATTGCAGATGGGCAGACCAGCAATTTGGCGACGGCGATGATTCATGTCACGACAGGCGTGCAAGCACCGGTGATTAACCTGGGGTCTGCCGGGTTGTCTTACAAGAACCGTTCGGGAGCCCAGGTGATCAGTCCGACCGCATCGTTGACGGATCCCGATTCCGCCATGTTCAGCGGAGGCAAGCTGACGATTTCTCTGGCCGGTGCCGTGGGAGATGCGTTGCGGATTCGTCGGCAGGGGACGGGTTCCGGCCAGATCGATGCTGCTGCCGACGGCACGGTCAGGTTTGGCAAAACGGTCATTGGCACATGGTCGGGCGGCACGAATGGCAAACCGCTGGTGATCACCTTCAAGTCGACGGCATCCCAAGCGGCCGTGCAGGCATTGATTCGTAACATCACGTTTGAAACCGCGGCGACAAATAACTCGTTCGTGAGCCGGGCAGTGAATTTCCAGGTGACTGACGGCAAGGGTGGATCGAGTACCGTGGTGTCCAAGACGATTGCGGTTAGCTGAGACGAATCATGAAACTCGGCCTCATCAATTCTGCCTGGGCTCAAGCTGGCAAGGAAACTGCTTGGGGCATTCAACAGACCAAAGCGCTTGGCTTTGATTCGATTGACATTTTTGCCGATCCGCTGGATATCGATATTCGCGAACGGCGTCTGATCAAGCGCGAATGTGATCGACAGGGCCTGCCGATTGTATCAATCGCTTGCGTGGCCGTTGGGCTGATCGATTTCAATCCCAGCGTGCAGCGTTTCAGTGTCGATCGGGTCAAGGCGTATCTCGATCTGGCCTATGAGTACGAAGCGCGTAACGTGTTGTTGGTCCTGGGAGAATACATCTGGAATCGCGAAGTGATTCCCCCCGCGGAACAGTGGCGCACCGGAGTCGAAAACTGCCGGCATCTGGCCGAATATGCCGGGTCGCTGGGCCTGCAGCTCGCGATGGAACTGGAACCGTTTCACCAGTCACTGCTCAATACGGTCGACAGCATGGTGCAGTTCATCGACGATGTGAATCATCCCGCACTTCAGGCTAACATTGATATTTCGCACCTGCGGTTGATGCACATCGCCTCCGAAGAACTGCGGAAGCTGCGCGGCAAGGCCATCCACGTGCATATCTCGGATTGCGACGGCAAGGTGCATGGCGATTTGCCCCCGGGCCGCGGTGTGGTGGATTTCATTCCCTATTTGCGGGAAATCAAAGCCCTGGGGATCGACGGAGCGATTTCCATCGAGCTGGAGTATTCCCCTGAACCCGACAAGATCCGGGACTGGGTTGAGGAGGCTTATCGTGAAACCGATAAGCTGCTAAGAGCGGTCGAGTTGCGATAGTTCAGGCTGTGCCTGACGCCTGTGTCTAATCGATGTCCCTTTGGTCCCTGATGTCCTTTAAGTCCCTTAAGTTTCCAAGGGATGGAAGCGACAGAAAGGACGAAAGTAAGCTCAAGGACCGATCTGGTCCTGCAACAACGACAACCTACGCAGCGTGCTGCTGCACCTGCATGCGATACAGCCGTTGATACTGCGGGCAACTGGTGATCAAGTCGTGGTGTGTGCCGATCGCGACCAGTTGGCCCTGTTCCAGGACGACAATTCGGGTGACCAGATCGAGGATACTCTGCGAGATCGAATGGGTGATGATGAAGGTCGTTCGATCTTGCGTGAAATTTGCCAGGGCCTTGTGAATCAGGAATTCGCTTTGAGAGTCGATGGCTGATGTGGCTTCGTCGAGAATCAGGATCGTCGGGTCGCGCAGCATCGCCCGAGCGAGGGCAATGCGCTGCCGCTGGCCGCCCGACAGACGCGAGCCTTTTTCACCGACTCGCGTTTCAAATCCTTCGGGGAACTGATCGAGGAATTGGGTCACATGCGCCTGATCGGCTGCAGCACGGATTTCTTCCGGCGTGGCGTCGGGGCGGCCGTAACGAATGTTGTTGTAGATGCTGTCGTCGAACAGCAGAGTTTCTTGAGTGACCACGCCGAGCTGATTGCGGAGGTCGCGCAGCCGCACGTTGCGGATATCGACGCCGTCAATCAGCACGGATCCATGTTCGGGATCGAAATACCGCGGCAGCAAGTTGAGCAGCGTCGACTTGCCAGATCCGTTTTCGCCCACCACGGCGATCACCTCGCCGGCCCGGATCTTCAACGAAACCTTGTCGAGCACGCAGGGCCGTGCGGCGTCGGTCCCGGAATGATAGGTGAATGTGATCTTGCGAAATTCGATCCCTTGAGCATGCCGCGGCAGTGGTTGGGGATGAGCCGGTTCCTTGATCAGGGATTGTCGATCCATCAAATCAAAGACGCGATCGGCGGCCGCCATCGACTTCTTCACCTTGGCAAATACGCTCGAGAGTTTGCGAATGGGATCACTGGTACCCGCCAGCAACGCATACAGCATTGACAGTTCGGCAATCCCCATCGGCCTGGAAGCCAGCTTGATGCCCCAGATCGAATCGGTGTTGCGAAGGACCAGATAGACTCCGGGAAGCAGGGCCAGGACCAGGGCCAACAGGCCCAGCACTTCCGTGACAGGGCCGGTGAGCGAATCAATTTTCACGATGCGCATCGACTTCTCAAAGAACGCCTTGTTCTCCTGATGAAATCGGTGCCGATGCTGACGGGCGCCATTGAAGGCGATAATCACCTTAAAGGACTCGAGCGATTCTTCCAGCAGCTTGTAGATGCGCGACATACTTTCGGCCGACTTGTGGCCGGCACGCTTCAGCAGTTGGCCGAAGCGATGGAACACGATACCCGCCACGGGAACAAACACCAGTGACAACAACGTCAGTTGCCAGTTGACCCAGAAGGCCAGCATCATGCAGGCAATGGCCTTCAGCGGTTCGCGAACGACTTTTCCCCCCAGTAACAGCAGCCCATTGGCCAGGGTGTCGACGTCATAGGTGAAGCGGCTAAGCAGATCCGAAGTGCCAGCCGCGGACACGCTTTGATAATCCAGTTTCAGCGTCTGGCGAAACAGGGCCTTACGCAGATCCATCGTGACCAGCTGGACGACGCGCCCGACGATCAGATCCTGCAGGTAGAAAAAGAAATCTTTGATAATGGTCGCTACCAACAGGACGGTCAGCAGCAACGCAAACGTATTGAAGCGATCGTTTGGGACGAATGGGAGGACCGATGTCTTGAGCTTGCGATACCCCAGGAGTTGCTGCGAGATATCGGTCAGTCGGGTCTGCAGTCGGGTCTTCTTGACGAGGACGGGAAGTCCAATTTCCGAGTCATCCAGATCATTATCGGGCTGGCCACCATTCTGAATGGCCCGTTCGAGATCATTGAGTCGCTGGGAATCCTTGGTGATTTGCTTTTCGCAGCGGACGATTTCAGTATCGACGTACTCGTGCAGACTTTGGCCGAGCAGAACCTTCACGACGGGAAAGGCGACCGACAGATTGGCGCCCCACAAGCCGGCGACCAGCATCGCAAACACGACCGACCACGCCAGCAAGCGGCGATACGGCCAGACATAAGGTCCCAATCGGGTCAAACTATCCATGAGCCATCCTTGGCGCTGTGAGTTCGCGAAACGTCCCGATCCTGAAGGAGCGGAAGTCGAGGGGGGTTTTAACAGAAGTGCCTGAACTGGAGCAAGAGGGATGAAGAAAGGACGAATATCGAAAACGTAAGTTTCGAGGTTTGCTCGTAAGATTGAAGTCAGCCCTGCGGCTGTTATACTGTCGCGAAGCGATTTTTGGGAAAGTTCGTGGCAGAACGGGCTCGCCAGGAGGGACCTTCCGGAGCTCGCGCAAGGTCCCGTTTTGCGTGGCTTTGGCTTGTCGTAAGTTGTGTCAGTCCAGTACGCTAGCCCTTCGGGTCTGCGAAGGGTGTCCTGGGATGGCTCACACGCCAGTGGAATCGCCCTAACATCCTCGACGGAAATGTGTTGGAAGTTTCCGCCCGACCTGTATTGTCCTACCGCACACGTACGGATCACACCACATGACGAGCGTAGCAGCAGAGACCGCTGGCAACGAACCTGCAAAACCGGCCGCCGCGAAGGGACTCAAGGGTGTTGTCGCGGCCGATAGCGCCATTTGCGACATCGATGG
>CAMAVF010000132.1 GCA_945861445.1 Planctomicrobium piriforme
CTTGTCTCGGTGGATTCGGGCCTTTGCACTACCTTTCGCTTGACTCGCCAAACGTAGTGCAAAAGCCCGAATCCACTGAGGCAAGCTCAGTGGGGTTTCGTTCGCTGCATTGCGAAATACCGGACGTCGCAAGATTAAACCGCTCTAGCTCCGTCGCCTGACTCGCCAGAGTCGGGACAGGTCGATATTTCCAACTCCCCTCGTCCGGGGAGACGGGGTGATGGTTCCGTCATAGGGCCCGGCGAAGAGGGTTGGACTCTGGAGAGTCAAGCTGCGTTCCGCCCGGATTTGTCCCGTAGGGACATCCGACAATAGCCCACCGATTCAGCGGTGGGTGGAGGGGCCAAGGAACGGCCCAAGCCCCGGAGGGGCGACCCGAGCGATACAATTTCGATCTTGGGTCGCCCCTCCGGGGCTTGGTTTTGTCCACGCAATACCACCTGGGGCTTCCGCCCCAGGCTATACTCGGACGCCCCTTCCGGGGCTACCAAAACATGATCGGATCGAATTGCGCAACCTCAAAAAGCACAAGCGAGTGCATTTTTATCGCCCATTCAGGCGGGAATGCACTCGCTTGCGCTTCGAGCTGGTATTCGGTCAGGGGTCAGCCCCCCCCGCCTCCACCACCACCTCCGCCGCCACCCCCTCCACCACCGCCACCCCCTCCACCACCGCCTGAGGTCAGGTCGGACGGGTTGCCGCCGACGCCTGAGGTGTTGAAGTTCTGGGGGAACTCGGCGGCGATCGGTGTGTTGATCATGTCGCCGAAGCGGGCCTTTTCTTCGAGCGGTACCGCGTCTTCATTGAAGCGGACCGTTTTCAACTGGCTCCCCAGGTAGATCTCGATTTGCGTCTGGCGCCGGGTTGCGGGGAGTCCCAGCAATTGTTCCAGGGTCATGGCGTCGGAACCGGAGCTGACCGGGAGCACCATGTTGTCTTCGCTGCGTCGCAGGGCCAGGGTCAGATCCCCCTTGTCTTCGACAATCTTCAAGGCTTTCGCCTGGAACGGCGTGACGGCGACCGTGACGGAACTTCCCTTTTCACCCAGGATTTTGCCGACCTTGTGGCCCTCGTACGAGATTTCACCGACGGCCAGCAATTCCACGCGTTCCAGCAGGGTCATCGCCATTTCGGGATTGCCGTTGTGCGGTCGGGAACGATAGATCACATCCACGATGGAACCCGGCCGGGCGAATCCGGCGACAGCCTGAATGTTCTTAATGGGGATCGACACGGCGCGGAAGCCAGGCTGCAGGCTGTCCAGGACGCTGGGACCCGTGTTTTCCGGATAGAGATTTTCGGGGATGAACGCTTCCCCTTTTTTGTGCTCGGCGATCAGCGTCCGTCCCACTAATTGCTGCACGTTGGGCATGAACGGCTTCTGGTAGAACCGTGATTTTTTCATGTCACCGGGCTTGATCGCGGTGATCGAGATATCACCGATGGTCAGGGTACGTCCGGCGGGGAGATCATTATTCGCCGTCGGAATCATGACGTTCCGCGGAGCCTCTGGCTTCTCCACGGCGGCGACAGTCTGGGGATTGTGCAGATATTGGCGCACGGCGAAAGCACCGGTCAAGCCAATCAGGATCGCGAAGATCGCTGCCGCCATGGTTCCAGGACTAAAACGGGCCACGCTTGATCTCCTTAAAACAACGCCGGCAAACAAACCGGCTTTGCAATTTCTGTTGACTTCACTGGCGACGCGGTGGGCAACCGTGCCCAGCGTCCACTACCCACGATGCACTGTTCTGAGGTGGAATTCAGAGGAAATTGTGTCGAGTTCGGACGGCAAATCTGCGACTGCAGCTCACCGTCGTCGAGCGACTCGACCCAATCTACTCAGGCGATCCAGCGATTTCCAGATCGATTCCGGCAGGTCCGCTAAAAGGCCACGGATTTCCCAGCTCATTGGTATCGTTATAAGTGCTCGTGACATTGTTTACTGAATAACTGTAGCTCTGATCCAAGGTCTCGAGGGCCTGGGACACATCGCCAAATTGTTGTGTGATTTCGTTCCGCAGCGTCGTCATTCCGACAATCATGCCCAGGGCGACCATCACGACGAGGAAAAACCAGGACGATAATTCGATGGTCCCGCGCTGATCCTGCCAGAAGATCTGCATCGAATTCGGCATTCTGTTCTCCGTGGACATCGGTTTGCGGATTTTTGACCGAACGAGAAATGCTGGCGAAGAGCCGGGGGGCTCTTCGCCAGCGCGTGTTAGACGAGTAGAACGTCAGGCGACTTAGAGCTCGGGGTTGCCGTCGATGGTGACGGTGCAGAGCTGGAATTCGCCGGCAACTTGATTGACGGTTTCGCAGAAGTCTTCGACGTCGTCGAAGACGGTACCGGCCACGCTGGCCGAGTGACCGATGATCCCTGCGTAGCTGTAATCCTGATTGATATTACCGATGGCATCGGCGATATCGTCCAATTCGCCAGTGATGGAGTTGCGGAGGGTGTTGAGACCGACCAGCAGACCCAGCACCAGCATCGTGGCGATGAGGACCAATTCAGACGAAACGATGAAACCGGCTTCGTCAGCCATAAACTTCTTCAACATCTTGAAACTCTCCTGTGTTGCTTATTGCAGATTGATTGAATGGAAGTTGAGTAGCGACCGCGGCACCTTCTAAATAAACAAGCCGGGTCTCGGGACACAACGGGTCCCCGCTTCCGCTTGGCCGGCGATGAAGCATCGGCGTCTTATTGCAAACCCCATTCCAATACCCCCCGGAGGCTGACAATGTTGCCGGGTCGATTGGCCGCTCGGCGACCTCTTCGGCGACCTCTAATGGGCAACACACCAAAAACCGGCGTTTTCTCGACGTTGTACCCGCCAGAATCACGCTCCTGCTGGGCTCGCCCGTCTTCCGGAAAACCCTCCCTGGCGGAATGCAACGCCCAGACGTGAAGTCTGTAAAGAAACGTGAACAAGGTACGATTCAGAGATTGCGCATCCAGCGCTACCTGCCGAGCGTAAACTGGGCGCGAAATGTTAACGCCGGTTAACATTGAAGTGGGCGTAAAAGTGGTGGCCAAAGGCAGTTTTTCGGGCGTCTGCGGCAGTGTCGTAAAGCCCGCTGCGGCAATAAGAAATCCCGAATCCCGAGGATCGATCGGAGGGGCAAAATCACCTGTGACGGGGGATGGTTGGGGGGTGTGAAAACCAGGCTGGAGGGACCGTCTGGGACAGTTGGGGTGTCGTCGGTAATGGAACGTGTGTGCCGTCGCCATTTGTTCGGTAGGCCGATGGGGGTTATGGGACGAATGGGATTTATGGGAATTGGTGTTGCGTTTCAGGGCTTTGCCCGTTGCCTGGCTGATTTGACCAATTCCTGCAAATCAGGGCGTTTGAGTGCGCTGGCGCGTTGCTGAGCGCGTTCCCAGGTGGCGTCGGCGGCGGTGGATTGACCGGCGATGGTTTGGACTTCTGCCAATGCGATCCAGACGCGGGGGGCGTCGGTCTGTGTGGCCAGTTTTTGCAGCATTTGAATCGAACGGGGCAGATCGCGACCCTGGTCCGGGGGAACGCGACTCAGGGCCAACGCCAATTCGAGCTGATTCGTCGGATTGGACGGGGCCAATTGCAGGGCACGTTCGAAGCGGGCGATGGCGGCCAGTGGTTGTCCGGCCTGCAGGAGTGTGCGGGCATGGTCCAGGCACAAGACGTCGTTGGTCGGCTCGTTGTGTTCCGCGCGTTCGAATTCCCTGAGTGCCGCGGGATAATCCTGTTGCCTGGCGAGTGCCTGGGCGAGGTTCCGCCGCAGCCGCAGATGTTGCGGGGAAGACTGCAAACCCAGTCGAAACTGGGCCACGGCAGCGTCCAGCTCGCCCCGTTTCAGCAACAGGGCACCCAGATCATTGTGGGCTGCCGTGTCGTGCGGATCGATGGCGATCGCTCGACGGTATTGGGCCAGGGCCAGGTCATCCTCACCGGCCAAACGCAGGGCTCGCGCCTGGAGTGCCAGCGCGATGGGGTTGTCGGGAGTCACCTGCAAGGCCTGTTGTGCCAGTAACAGGCTGTTACGCCAACATCCAGATTGCCGCCAGGTCAGCCCGCACAGCACGGCCACCAAGGCAGCTCCAACCAGAAATTGAGATCGCGGACTGGCGGCACCGGATGGCCAGCAGGCCAGTACAGCACTGGTCGCGGCCCACGTTAAACCGATCAAGGGAAAGTACATGTAGCGATCGGCCATGGCCTGGCTGCCGACCTGAACGAGACCGATCATCGGCACCAGCGTTCCCAGGAACCACAACCATCCCGCGAGAATACTGCCGTGGCGGTGTCGCAGACGCCATGCCAGGACGCTGACCGTCACCAGCAGGATTGCCGACAGCAGCACCGAACCGATTTCCCAGTGGTTCATCGAGTAGGGATAAAAGGCGGCCAGCCGGGTCGGCCAGAACGATTTTTGGAGGTAGGTACCGTAGCTGACGCAGAGATTTGCCAGGCGCTGGAGCAGGGTGAATTTCTCGAGCGACGCGACCGCGCCCCCTTGCCGTTGCGCGATCACCGTGACGATTGACGAACCGATGGTCAGCAGCCAGAAGGGCCATTTTTCCAAGACTCTTTGCAGAAACAGGCGGGCCGTGGACCAGCGTTGCAGCGGCCAGTAGTCGAGCACCAGCAGCAGGCAGGGCAAGGTCACCAGCAGTGGTTTGGCGGTGAGGCTGAGGGCGAACCAGAGGCAACTCAGGTAGCGTCGCCAGGTCTGACCGGACTGCACGCCCCGCACGTAGCTCAGGAGCGCCAGCAGCCCGAACAGCGTGGACAGGACATCCTTGCGTTCCGTGATCCAGGCGACCGATTCGACATGCAGCGGGTGGACGCCAAACACCGCAGCGACAAACAGGGCCGGGCCCCACGCGAGGCTCAATCGCCGCAACAGGGTGAACAGCAAGAGCGTATTGACCACGTGCAGCAGCAGGTTGGTGAGATGAAAGCCCCACGGCTGCAGGCCATAGAGCTGGTAGTCCAGCATCAGCGACATCCAGGTCAGGGGATGCCAGTTGGCACAGTCGAACGACGTCCAGGCGCCGAGCAGTGATTTCCAGGAGAGTCCCCCCAACACCAGGGGATTATGCGTGACGTAAAAGGGGTCGTCATAGCTGAGAAAATCGGCCCACAAGACGCGGATGAAGGTCCCTGCAGTCAGGCAGGCGAGCAGCACGAGAGCCCCGGTATCGGACCGGAAAAAGGCCCCCGGTTTGAACCCTGTGTGCGGTGTGAGGTGGTCTGGCATCGGGGTGTGCGCTCTACGCTGGGAACCAACGGTCTCGCAACTTGAGAGCCGGCTTTTCAATCAAATACGACGACAGGATGCCTGCCAGAATCGAGGTTAGCAAAGACAGGACCGTCCAGGTGACCAAATCGACTGGGACCCGGTAGGTTTTCAGGATCGCGAGCAGCCAGATCTTGGAAACCAGGATATGCCACAGGTAGATCGAGTACGAATGCTCGCCGATCGTCGCGAGCAGACCGGCGGCGAGGGACGTTTTGCCGGACGAGCCGAGGGCTCCCATCAGCAATAAGACCCCGCCCAAGGCAGTCAGTGTAAACAGCCACGTGCAGACGATGCGATCGGTTTCGAGCTGCAGGAAAAACACCGGCAGCAAACAGGCTCCCCCCAGCAGCAGGCACAGGGGCCGAAAACGCTGGCAAAACGCCAGGAATTTGCCATCAGAGAAGTTGAAGGCATAACCGACCAGCGTCCCCAACAGGAAGGTGTCGCAGCGCAGGTGAGTGGCCCCGAAGGTGGGAAGCAGATTTTTGGGGAGGACGGCGGGGATCGTCCAGACACGCAGCGCCAGCACTCCCACGGCCATGGTGATTACGAAGGCCGGAAGCCAGCGGAAGGGGTTAGCCGAGCCTCGCGCCAGGCTGGTCATCAGGGTCAACAGCAGGCAAATCCCGATGTAGCAGTGTTCTTCGACAGCCAGCGACCACGTGTGGGCATAGATGCCGGGTAGGTAGTTTTGCAGGAAGGTGAGTTCCGCGACGGTGCTTTCCAGGACCTTCTGGATCGGGAACGGATGCAGGGTGGCCGCGAACCAGACCAGCGTGGTGGCGATCAACACCCAGAAGGCGGGGTAGATCTTGAATCCACGTCGAATGAGAAAGCGACCGGGCTGAATCCGGCCGTCTCGCTGGTATTGTCGAAACAGAATTCCCGAAACCAGGAAGCCGCTCAGGACAAAGAACAGATCGACGCCGACCCAGCCACCGGTTTGGAGCGTATGCAGGACATCGTACAGGCCCGGAAACAGGCGGCGCATGGTCGAGTACAGGGGCAGATGGCGAATCAGGACCAGCAGGACCGCGACCCCGCGCAGCACATCCAGCGATTGCCAGCGGACTCCATTTCCAATCAAGGGCGCCGGGTTGTGGGAAGTGGGCGGATCGGTCATACGGAAATTCGTTGTCGAAGAATTCACAAGAGTTGTCGGGGACGGACTTGCACAGTTTCCGTGGCGGCAGCGACCGCTGACAATCGCAAACTGATCAAACAGGCTAAGAAACAACCGTTTCAGCCGCTACAATCGTCAAATTCCAGGTTTAGACCGTATCGAGACTGAGTAAGGACAACTGTGATGCAATCGCGTTGGGTGCTGGTGTTCGTGGGATGTGCGTTGTTGCTGGGGAGCCGTGTGCTGTGGGGCGTCGAGCCTGATCCCAAGGCGGAAAAGTCGCGGGGCGATGCGCTGCGGCAGATGTCGGCGTTTCGACTGCCGGCCGGGTTGAAGGCGGACGTGTTCGCGACTGATCCCCAGTTGGGCAGCCCCGTCGCCATTGGACTGGATGAACAGAACCGGGTCTATGTCGCCGAAGAATATCGCTTCAATCGCGGGACCGAAGAAAATCGGACGCGTCCGTTTCTGCTCGAAGACGATCTGCAGATCAAGACGCTCGACGACCGCTTGAAGATGTTCGAGAAATTCAAGGACAAGTTCGAAGGGGGGATGGCCTGGTTCACGAAGCATCCGGATCAAGTGCGGCAGTTGACCGACACGGATGGCGACGGCCGCGCTGACCGGGCGACGATTTTTGCCGGAGGTTTCAACGGCGTGCTGGACGGGTTGGCCGCCGGCGTAATGGCCAAGGATGGGAACGTCTACTTCACCTGTATCCCGAACTTGTGGTTGCTCCGTGACGCCGACAACGACGGCGTGGCCGAGATTCGCAAACCATTGCTCACAGGGTTCGGTGTGAACGCGGGGTTTCTCGGACACGACCTGCACGGCCCGTGCTGGGGGCCCGATGGGAAACTGTATTTCTCGGTGGGCGACCGTGGCTTCCATGTGCAGACTCAGGAAGGCAAGACCCTGTCGGGACCACGTACGGGCGCCGTCTTTCGATGCTATCCCGATGGTTCTCAATTGGAAGTCGTGCATCGCGGGTTGCGCAATCCGCAGGAGATCGCGTTTGACGACTACGGCAACCTGTTTGCCGCGGATAATAACTGCGATAAAGGGGATCACTCACGGTTAGTATACATAGTCGAAGAGGGCGAGAGTGGCTGGAACATGGCCTACCAGACGATTCCCGACCCCTATCTGACGGGTCCCTGGCATGCTGAAAAGCTGTGGCATCTGGCTCATCCCGGTCAGCCGGCCTGGATCATACCCCCCGTGGGCAAGTTGGGGGCCGGGCCGTCCGGTTTCTGCTACTACCCGGGCACTGGGTTGCCGGAACGGTATCAACAGCATTTCTTCATGTGCAACTTCACCGGCAACGGAGGGGTCGAAGCCATTGGCGTGAAGCCTCAAGGTGCGAGCTTTGAAATCACGGAAACAACGGATTTCCTTAAGCCGTTGATGGCGACCGATGCGGAATTTGGGTACGACGGCAAGATGTACGTGTCCGATTTCGTGGGTCTCGATTGGAGCGGCCCAACGAAGGGGGGCCGGATTTATACCGTGTCCGATCCCGAGATCACCAAGACCGCAGTTGTGCAACAAGTGAAAAAACTGTTCCAGGAAGGATTTCAACAGCGTTCGACGGACGAGTTACTGGCGCTGCTGTCGCACGCCGATCAACGCGTGCGGCAACGGTCGCAATTTGTCTTGGCAGAACGCGGGGAGAAAGCGATTCCGCAATTACTGAACACGGCCAAGGACAATATGTCGTTGCTGGCCCGCTTGCATGCGATCTGGGCAGTGGGTCAATTCCGTGGCGAACAATCTCAAATTGTGGCCGGATTGGTCCCGTTGCTCGCGGATGCCGAGCCCGAGGTTCGGGCACAGGTGGCCAAGGTGCTGGGACAGCAGCGTTGGAAGCAGGGGGATTCGAAGTTGGTTGAACTGCTGGCTGATCCGGTACCTCGCGTGCGCTACTTTGCGGCGCAGACTTTGGGTTTGAATCGGCATCAGGCGGCGTTCCCGGCGATCGTGAAACTGATTCGCGACAACCAGGATGCCGACCCGTATCTGCGACATGCCGGGATGATCGCTCTGAAGAACCTGGACGATCGCCCGCAGCTGTGGGAATTACGAAAGGACACGAGTCCGGCGGTCCGGCTGGCGACGCTGCTGGTGTTGCGGAGGCTGCAGGATCCTGGAGTCTCGTACTTCTTGCAGGATGCGGATCCGTGGATCGTGACGGAAGCCGCGCGGGCCATTAACGACCTGCCGCTGGAGTCAGAAACGCCGCACCTGGCTGCGTTGTTGACGAAGAGCGATTCGGCCGTGGCGAGCGAACCCCTGCTGCGGCGTACGTTGAACGCGAACTTCCGATTGGGAACGATCGCGAATGCACAGGCGGTGGCGCGGGTTGTCTTGAATCCTCAGATAGTCCCGGCGATGCGGATGGAGGCGTTGCAGATGCTGGCCGATTGGTCGGAGCCCAGTCAGCGGGACCGCGTGAATGGCTTCTGGCGTCCGTTGTCGAAACGCGATCCGGCGATTGTGCAAACGGTGCTCAACGAGTTCGCGATGCCGATTTTGACGCAGAGCAGCGGTGCCTTGCAGATTTCGGCCATTCAATTGATTACGCGGCTGAATATCGCGATTGACGATCAGGAGTTTTTCAAGTGGATGGGTCAGCAGGACCGCGACGTGACGCAGCGGATTGCGGCTCTGAATCTGCTGGTCGCTCGTAAGGACGTGCGGTTGCCGCAGGTGTTGGAGGCGGCCTTGAAGGATGGGCAACCTCTGTTGCGAGCCGAAGCACGGCAAGTTGTGACTTCACAGGATCCGCAACGCGGGATTGAACTGTTGGCCGCCGTCTGGAAGGAGACTTCCGGGACGATTGTGGAAAAGCAGCGAGCGTTGAGCCAGCTTGCCACGGTGAAGAATATCGCCGCTGACCGCGTGCTGTTGAGTGCGACCGAAGATCTGCGAGCGAATAAGCTGCCGGCCGAATTGCAGGTCGATGTGATTGAAGCGGCTCGGACGCGTGGCATTCCTGTGTTGAACGAGGCGATCAACAAGTACGAATCGCAACTCCCTGCGAGTGACCCGCTGGCTCGATACCGAGCGGCTTTGGCGGGTGGTGACGCAGAAAACGGCAAGCGCCTCTTCCGCAGTCACGCGGTGGCCCAATGCTTCCGGTGTCACAAAATCCAGGGGCAGGGGGGTGAGGCTGGCCCTGATTTGTCTCAATTAGCGGCGCGATCTCCGCGCGAGCATTTTCTCGAATCGCTGATTGATCCCAATGCCAAGTTGGCCCCGGGATTTGGTTCCGTATCTTATGTGCTGACAGACGGCCGCGTGGTATCGGGGACGTTGAAGGCCGAGGATGCCAAGCAAGTGACGGTGGTGACTCCGGAAGGGAAGTCGGTGGTGATTCCGGTGTCAGAGATCGATGAGCGGACGGCGGCGAAATCGGCCATGCCGCCGGTCGGGCCGATCTTGAAGCTCAGTGAAATTCGCGATGTGATAGAATACTTGGCGACGTTGCGTTAGTTGGCTGGTCAGCCTTTAAGTGTGATAGGGACCGTTCGACGTGGACCGTGAAAGTTTACTTGCGTTTTGGACGATCGTTGCCGGGGTGCTGTGCAATTCAGCCTGTGCGATTCTCGGCTGCTATATGGTCTTGCGTCGGATGAGCCTGCTGGGGGATGCCATTAGCCACGCGGTGCTGCCGGGGACTGTCATCGCGGTGGTGTGGTCGGGGCAACTGGTCGGCTGGCAGGTGTTTGCGGGAGCCGTGGCGGTCGGCATCCTGACGGCCTTCCTGACGCAGGCGTTGTCCAATTTCGGCAATGTTCCGGAAGATTCCAGCATGGGGGTGGTCTTCACCTCGCTGTTCGCGCTGGGTGTGATCCTACTCAACCAGTACGCATCGCAGGTGGATCTGGATCCCGGCTGCGTGCTGTATGGGTTGATTGAATTCGTGCCGCTGGACACGGTGCAGTGGCTGGGGATGGAGATTCCGCGCGCCATTTTCTCGCTGGCGACCGTGGCCGGTTTGACTGTGTTGTTCGTCACCGTGTTGTGGAAAGAGCTCAAGATTGTCTCGTTCGACGCCGCGCTGGCGACGGCGATGGGCATTTCGGCGATCACCGTCCACTACCTGTTGATGGCGATGGTGGCGGTGGTGACCGTGGCGAGTTTTGAAGCGGTCGGTTCCATCCTGGTGATTGCGATGCTGATCGTGCCCCCTGCGACCGCTCACCTGTTGACCGACCGCCTGGTGACGATGCAGATCCTGGCGGTTGGTTGTGCCTGCCTATCGGCGATCTTGGGGTATTACCTGGCTGAGTATTGGAATACGAGCGTTGCCGGAATGATGTCGGTGGTGGCTGGCGGGTTGTTTACGATCTCAGTGATTTTCGCTCCGCAACATGGGTTGCTGGTGAAAGTCGTGCGGAAATGGCGGTTGACGGTGCGGATCATCAAGGAAGACATCCTGGCGGTGCTGTACCGGGAGGAAGAGCGAGGCCGCCGGGATGGACGGGAGACGCGGCTGGCTCGTGGGGTGTGCATCCGGTTTGCGGGGGGCGGATTGCTGGCTCGCTGGGTGATTCCATTAATGCGGGGGGAAGGCCTGATCGTCGACGCGGGCGAGGGCTGCCTGGCACTGACCGATACGGGGCGACGTCGGGCCGAGTCACTGGTACGTTCGCACCGGCTGTGGGAAGCGTACCTCGAAAGGTATTTCGAGTTGCCCCGCGACCACTTGCACGAACCAGCCTCTCGCATCGAGCATTTTCTGGGACCGAATCTGCAGCAGGAGATTTCGGAAGAGCTGGCGGCCCCGACCCAGGACCCGCACGGGCAAGTGATTCCGAAGGCGGATCTGCCCGGTACGGAGAAGGCGTAGCCGTCCGTAGTTTGACTCTTCAGAGTCAGGCTACGGTCTTTGAAACATCAATTGATGTTGATATCCTCAGTCGGCACGATGGTCAGCTACCTGCTAACCGGTCGCGAAGTGACCGCGAATACAAGCTCGAAGCGCAAGCGAGTGCATTCCGGGTGAATTGATGATTTTAAAGATGCACTCGCTTGCGCTTCGAGCTTGTATGTTCCAGATACTTCCCGTCCGTCCGATTGGACCGCTCGCGAAACTGTCCTATGACTCAAGGCAATCTGTTACCCGCTGCCTGGATCAGAACGTCGCTCCTGCTGCTGATTGCCGGGATGTTGACGGTGGGCCGAGCGCAGGATTCGAAGCAACCGGTGATTGATGCTCCGCTGCCGCCTGCTGAGGCGGCTCGGACGATGGTGGTGCCCGAGGGTTTTCAAGTCACACTGTTTGCCGCGGAACCGGACGTCATGCAGCCGATCGGGTTTTGCATTGATGATCGAGGCCGGTTGTGGGTCGCTGAGGCGTACAACTACCCCAATCATGGGACCAAGCCCGGGGATCGCATTCTGGTGTTTACGGACACGGATGGCGATGGCCGGTTTGATCAGCGGACCGTGTTCTATGACAAGCTGAACTACGTCACCGGGATTGAAGTCGGTTTCGGTGGAGTCTGGGTGGTCTCGCCCCCGTCGCTGTATTTCATCCCGGATCAAGACGGCGATGCCCGGCCGGATGGCGAGCCTCAAGTATTGCTGGACGGTTTTGGCAATCACGCCAATTCGCACAATCTGGCCAATGCCTTGGCCTGGGGGCCGGATGGTTGGTTGTATGGGACGCATGGTCGCACGAACTGGTCGCTGCTCGGCAAGCCGCAGACGCCCGCCGAGCAACGGGTCCGGTTTGATGGGGGCGTGTATCGTTATCATCCCGTGAGACATGTGTGGGAGCCGTATGCGGATGGCACGACGAACCCGTGGGGCATTGACTGGAACGATTTCGGCGAAGCGTTTGTCTGCAACTGCGTGAATCCACATCTTTTTCATGTCATCCCGGGGGCTCACTACGAACCGTGGCGCAATCGGGAGTCGAGCCAATATGCTTATGAGCGGATTCCGACGATTGCCGACCATCTGCATTTTGTCGGGCAAGCGAGTGTCCAGGAGGGCTTGGGATCAGCCGCCGAAGACGCGGCGGGGGGCGGCCACGCGCACTGCGGTACGATGGTGTACCTGGGAGACAACTGGCCCGAGCGGTATCGCAATACTCTGTTTACAAACAACATTCACGGTCGGCGGATCAATAACGATGTGCTGCAGCGAGAAGGCTCGGGATATGCGGCATCGCACGGGAAAGATTTGATGCGTTCGAAAGATCCCTGGTACATGGGGGTCACGCTGCGCTACGGGCCCGATGGATCGGTGTTTGCCAGTGACTGGTCCGACACAGGGGAATGTCACAGTGTGAAAAACACGCGACGGGAGACCGGTCGGATTTATAAGATCTCATACGGCAAGCCGGTTTCGAAGCCGGTCGATCTGGGAGCGTTGGACGACCTGGCACTCGTCGATTTGCAACTCCATCGCAATGACTGGCATGTGCAACATGCGCGGCGACTGTTGCAAGAGCATGCCGCACGCGGTGCTGATATGACCGAAGTGGCTCGGCGATTGTTGGCGATGTTCGATGCGTCGCCAGAGGTGCCGCGGAAACTGCGGGCGCTGTGGGCCTTGCATGTGATCGGCCGGCTGGAGCCCGACTTCCTGATTCGACAACTGGGTCATGAGAGCGAGTACGTTCGCGCCTGGTCGGTACGGTTGCTGTGTGAGCGGGGAAGCCCATCGGCAGCGGCGCTGGATCGATTTCGAGAGTTAGCGGCGGCCGGAGATTCGTCCAATGTGCGGTTGCATCTGGCCAGCACGCTGCAGCGGCTGCGACCATCTGATCGCTGGCCGATTGCCGAAGCTCTAATACGGCGTACCGAAGACGTCGACGACGACAATTTGCCCCTCATGATCTGGTACGGAATCGAGCCGCTGGTGCATGAGGACCTGGCTCGGTTTGTGGGACTGGTGGGGGTCACGCGAATCCCATTGATCGGTCGGCATATCGGACGCCGGGTGGCGTCGCTGCCTGATGGGAAGCCGGGACTGGACTCGCTGGTTGAGCAATTCGCGATGGTGGAAGGGCCGGTGCAATCCGAGTTGCTGGCGGGTGTGATCGAAGGGTTGGAAGGGCGACGGACCGTGGCCAGGCCGGCGGGGTGGTCTGCCGGCTATGCGAAGTTGCAGGCGTCCCCGAGTGAAACGGTTCGCGAACGGTCCTTGCAACTGGCGTTGATTTTTGACGATCCGGTGGCTCTGGCGAGTCTGCGGCGAGTGGCCACCGACCGCGAGGCTGAGCCCGCCGTTCGGAATCGCGCCATCCAGGCCCTGGTCGCCAAGAAAGCGGCGGAGATGGCTCCGGTGTTGCTGTCGCTGATGGGAGATGCATCCGTGCGACGAGCCGCATTGCGTGGGCTGGCCGAATACGAACAGGCTGAGACTCCGGTCTCCATTCTCGACCGCTATTCCACTTTCGATGCGGCGACGCGTCAGGATGCAATCCAGACATTGGCGTCGCGACCTGCCTGGGCTCTGAAGCTGATCGATGCCATCGAAGCCGGGACGGTTCCACGTGCGGAGTTAACTGCCTATACGGCTCGGCAAATCTCCAGTCTGGGTGATGCAAAATCGAAGGCCCGTCTGCTGGCCGTCTGGGGTGAAGTTCGGACGACCTCGGCGGAAAAGATTCGCCTGGTGGAGAGTTTTAAAAAGCGATTGACGCCGGAATCGGTGGCGCGAGCCGATCGGTCGGCGGGCCGTGCGATCTTTCACAAGACGTGCGCGAGCTGTCATCGAATCTTTGATGCGGGCGGAGCCATTGGGCCTGATATCACGGGATCTCAACGGACCAACCTGGAGTATCTCCTGCAGACATTGATTGATCCGAGTGCCGCGGTGGGCAAGGATTTTCAAATGCACGTCATTGAGACCACCGCCGGTCGCGTCATCACCGGGCTGATCGTCAGCGAAACGAAGGCGGCGGTCACGGTCCAAACCGTCAATGAAAAAATCGTCATCCCGACTGCAGAGATCGAAGAGCGGAAGCTATCATCCCTGTCGATCATGCCGGAAGGGATGTTGCAGAATTTGAAGATCGAACAGGTGCGCGAGTTGTTCGCGTATCTGATGGGGCCGGGCCAGGTCCCACTGCCGGAGGAGAAAGGAACGACTAACGGCTTCTGAAACAGAGCCGTTGAAGTGTGTCTTAATAGAAATCAGGCAACCAGGAGTATCTCATGATTCGTTGTTGTGCCGTATTGTTGACGTTTGCGATCGTCGGAGTTTACGGGTCATTCGCACGGGCTGCCGAGCCGGTGCGGGTGGGGATTCTGGGGATCGATAACTTTGGCTCGGTGGCTTATACCGAGCACTTCAATCATCCCAAGGCCGAAGGAGACTTCGCCGGATTGCGGGTCGTCGCGGCTTATGAGGCGAACAGCCCGACCTATCCCGAAAGTGCCAAGCTGGCCGGGATGTGGAAGCAGCAACTGCTGACGATGTATCAGAATCCCACCGATCCGAAGGACAAGGTGCCGCCGGTCGAGTTCGTAAGCTCGATGGATGAACTGTTTAAGAAGTGTGACGCCGTCATGATCTTCAGTATCGACGGGACGCAGCATCTGGCGCAGGCGACGGCCGCTCTGAAGGCGGGCAAACGGACTTTCATCAGCCGTCCGCTGGCGTCGTCGCCCGAAGATGCCGTGGCGATTTTCAAGTTGTCCGAAGAGTTGAAGGTTCCCGTCTGGGGCAGTTCGCAGCACCGCTATAACACGGGCTTCATCGGCATGCGCAATCATCCGGAAGTCGGCAAAGTGATCGGCTGCGACGTCTACGGGGCGTTCTCCGAAAAAGTGCCAGACGCTGACAAGGTCTTGCGGTCCCTGCACAGCATTGAAACGCTGTTCACGATCATGGGGCCTGGTGTGGCGACCGTGTCATGCCAGTCGACCCCCACGGCAGAATCGCTCACGGCAGTCTGGAAAGATGGCCGTGTCGGGACGTTTCGAGGAATTAAAGAGGGAGCGATCAAGTTCAGCGCCACCGTGTTTGGCGACAAGGGAGTTTCGACCGCGGGCATCTACGGGCATGGAGTTCCGGTGAACGGTGTCGTTCCGACGACGGACAAGTATGTGGGTTATGAAGGCTTGGCCATCCAGATGGCTAAGTTCCTCAAAGGGGGCCCGGTTCCGGTGACTCCGGCCGAGACGTTGGAAGTGTTTGCCGTGATCAAGGCGGCCGAGGAGAGCAAGGCGAAAGGCGGAGCCGTCGTGCCGTTGACGGATTTGGCTGCCGGGCTGAAGAAGTAGGGGAGTTTCTGGAGTGTTTGTTTAGAAAGAATGAAAGATCAGCCTGCGCTGATCTTCACTCCGGCAGGGGTGATAGCCATTAGCCCCGGGTAGAGCGTAAGCGATACCCGGGGTTATCTTCCAGCAAGTTCCCGCAACTCAGGATCCACGGCGACGCGTTCGTCGAAAACGAAGCACTGCCCGTGGTAGTGGGCTCCGCCGCATTCCGCGAAGTATTTCAAGATGCCGCCATCGAGTTGATAGACGTCGCGGAAACCTGCGCGTTCCAGGTAGGGGGCCGCCTTTTCGCAGCGGATGCCGCCCGTACAGAACGTGACGACGGGTTGCTGCTGCAAGTCTTCCGGCAGCCGACTGACTGCGGTGGGGAAATCGCGAAAATCGTCGATGCCGATCGCGATCGCATTCTGAAACGTGCCGGTTTGGAACTCGAAGTTGTTCCGTGTGTCGAGCAACGTCACGGGGCGACCCTCGTCGAGCCACTGTTTGAGCTCCTGCGGCGAGAGACGTTGGGATGTGTACCGGTGAGGCGCGATGCCGTCGACGCCGAAGACAATGATTTCCGGCTTGATCTTGATCCGCATCCGCTTGAACGGTCGCTCGCGGCTAAGGCTTTCTTTCACTTCAAGTTCGGCCATTCCGGGAATCTGCCGCAGCCGGTCGAGCAGCCGATCAACACTGGCTCGCGCACCTGCAACGAAGACGTTGATCCCTTCGGGGCTCAGCAGCAGGGTGCCACGCAGGTCTTCTCGCAGACAGAGTGCGAGCAGTTCGCTGCGCAGGTCCTGGAGGTGATCGAGTTCCGCGAAGCGATATGCGGCAATATTCACAATCGGCTGCATATCGAGATTCACGCGACAATTGAGGACAGGTAGAAGACACCGCAGAAAAAATCTTAGCGGCGTGTTCGAGGGCAGTAAAGCGGTGGGGAGTGGGCCTGCGACCATTGATGTGCTCAACTCAGCATCGGGGAGCTTGCGCTCTGTCACGACTAGATCTTGCGTTGTGTGTCACTGGCACGGGAGCGCGGATCGCGCACCCGGCGGCTGGTCACCCGCCTGTCACCTTCGCCGGTTACAAAAAAAGCCCGATTCATAAGAATCGGGCCATGTAACATCGAAGTGAAAGCGACGTGGACTATTTCAAATCCAGTAGGACCTCGTTGTCGCCCGGTTCGATTTCTACTTCCAGATCCGTGGATTGGGGCGAGCTATACTTAGGACCGGCGCATCAATAACTGTCGGTAAGTGGCGGATGCTGCGAGCATCCGCGCCGACGCTAGTGCCGCAACTCTCAAATGGCAGTGCATGGTCCCGCATTTGTTCGCGGCTTGTGTGGTTTGCCCCGGCGATGGGGTGGAACGAACATCGGACGACGCTTCTTTTCGAGTGGTTTGCCGCTGTAGGTCCAATTGAAGGGATGTG
>CAMAVF010000133.1 GCA_945861445.1 Planctomicrobium piriforme
CCTGCCGTCGTATTCGCCGAACCTCAACCTGATCGAACGCCTGTGGAAGTTCGTCAAACGCGACGTTCTGTACGGTCGTCACTACGACAACTTCACCGAATTCCGCCACGCCATCGATGGCTGCCTCGACAACATCCCCACAAAACACAGCCCCCAACTCGCCACCCACATGACCCACAACTTCCAACACATCAACCCGGCCTCATTCCTCACCGCGTGAAGTCTAAGTCTGTGTGTGAGGTAATGGTTGAACGACAACCTGGTCCTGCAAACGCCGGATGACGCCTGACTTGCAGCAACGCAAAGGACTGTGCTTATGAAAACCGCCATGTTTGACTCCCGCCTTGGGCCGCGCTCCCATCCCTTGCGGCCGTGACCTGCAACCGTTCTCACTGCTTCCCCTCGTAAATCGGCAGTCCAGCATTCGATGTGCTGGCTCTGCATGTTGCGCGGTGCGCTCTGATGTTCCTTCCAATGATTTTCCCCAACCAAATGTTGATGTGTTGATTCACCCGATTTTCGCCGTGAGTTCATGAGAATCTCGGCCCGATCAACGAACCTTCCGTCTGCCACGGCCCTGCAGTGGGTGCTCAACTGCCTCTTGGAATTCCCTTTCAAGATGACGTGTTTGCAGTCTGTCGAGTAAGACCACATCCATGTCGTGGAGTATGAGGTACTATGTTTCGCCTAAGACAGTTCGCCCTCCAAACGTCACGCCCCCGCCCCGAGCAATCTCGCTCCTCGATAAATTCCCTCCTCCTGAATGGCTTCCGATGCGCACACAGCCGCTCAGGTCTCGCGCTGACTGAAATCGTGTTGATCATTCTCGTGCCCTGCTTCTCACTGCTCGTCTGGGGTTTGTGTGATGCCGAGTTGAAGAAGAGTCTGCTGGCGGGGCCGAACCGGGACAATCAATTGACGGTCAACCCAGTCTATGACGCGGTCAACATGGACCATCAGACAGTGGCCACCGTGCAGGGACTGGGGCAAATTCGGATTTGGGATCTGCAGCAATCGGCCATGATCGGCGAGATGCAGAGCCACATTAGCGAAATCCGCTGTGTCGATTATTCCCCGGAGCAGCGACTGCTGGCTGTCGGTTCGGCGATGGGCCAGTTGGAGATGTGGGACCTGGAACATCCAGAGACGCCGATTGTGAACGCAGACGCGGTTCTCTTCGAAGTCTCGGAGTGCCTTTTTACTCCAGACGGCAAGACTTTATTGACCTCGGGTGAAAACGGACTGCTGCTGCTCTGGAATCCTCGCACGCTCGAGAAACTTGATACTCTGGCGGCATCAAATAACAAGCAGTCGGTGCGCTGCCTCGCCATTTCTCGCGACGGACGAATTGTGATCGCGGGAACACGGACAGGTCTCGTCCAAGTTTGGGATTTGGAACAACGCAAATTGCTCCGCGAGCATCGAGTTGCCGACTGGCAACATTGCCCGTCAGCGACTGTCGAGGCAGTGAGTCTGCTGGCCGATGGAAAGCACTTCATCAGTGCCACTCGAGATGACGGCATCGCGGTTTGGAACATTGAATCAGGGGCTTGTCTGAGACGCTTCAGCGGCGAGACTCACGGCGTGCGATCAGGGGTGATTTCTCCTGACCAGACGCTGTTCACCGTGGGAAATGAGCACGGTAAGATTGTGACTTGGGAGATCGCGACCGGAAACTCAATTGCCATGACCACGGCTCGCTCGACCATTGTGCGTTCGGTCTACTACAGTGCAGACGGCCAGACGCTGTTGAGTGGAGGCTGGGATGGACAGGTTCAATTCCTGCACCAATCGCCGCATTCGATAGCCGCACAGATCGCCAATTGACGGGCGGATTGCAGTTCCTTAATCACCGCCCACTCTCCTTCCGGTTTGATCTTCTCATCTTCCTTGAACCTCATTTTCTTCGCGAACGGGCGGGGAAAATGAGGTTCAATCTTCTCTTCAGGCAGATTCTGCCCTAGAATCCTGACATGGGCATCGAGTGCCCGCGGTGGCACCTGTCAGCACAAATGCTTGGTGCGAAATGCCATGCGTGCTGCGACCCGACATCACGGAGGATGCGGTGGGGGGATTGGACTCAACCTGGAATGCATTTCGTGGCCGAGTCAACGCGGCGCTCGAAAAGTACGTACTTCAGGGAACGGGCTGTCCGTCGCAATTGCAAGCCGCCATGTCATACAGCCTGCTCGCAGGTGGTAAACGTTTGCGGCCGGTGTTGGTGTTACTGGCTTGCGAAGCGTGCGGCGGCAGTCCAGAAGCGGCCTTGCCGGCAGCCTGTGCGCTCGAAATGGTGCATACGTACTCGTTGATTCACGACGACCTGCCCGCCATGGATGATGACGATTTGCGGCGCGGACGTCCGACCAATCACAAAGTCTACGGCGAAGCTCTGGCAATCCTGGCTGGAGATGCTTTGTTGACACTCGCTTTTGAACTGGTAGCCCGAGACGTTCAACCACCACACATTGCGGCGGCGTGTTGTGCCGACTTGGCGAACGCCGCCGGGGCGGTCGGCATGGTCGCGGGCCAGGTCGCCGATCTGGAAGCGGAATCGCTGACGGAGGCGGCGACGGTCGAATTGCTGGAAGGCATCCACCGCCGCAAGACGGGGCGGCTGTTGTGTTCAGCACTTACCATGGGGGCCAGAATTGCCCAAGCTGACACCGACACGTTAAGTCGTCTGCAGCAGTACGGTTTAAATATTGGACTGGCATTTCAGATCACCGACGATTTGCTCGATGTCCGTGGCAACGCCGAAAAAATTGGCAAAGGCGTCAACAAAGATGCCGCCTTGGGAAAGCTGACCTACCCTTCATTATTGGGGATTGAAGCCAGCGAGCAGCGCGCCACAGCCTTGATTGAGGCGGCTTGTCATTTACTGGAGCCGATGGGATCGCGAGCTCAACCACTGCGTGATCTGGCTCAATTTATTTTGCACCGAGATCATTAGAGGCTGACAAGGAAGTCGAACACCCACGCCGCAGAGAATAGGATTCACGAGATCATGACCGATATCCGAGAACCTCAGATCCTTCCCCGCATCGCCTCACCGTTCGATCTGCGGACGCTTAGCGAACCGCAATTGGAACAACTCGCTGGCGAAATTCGGGACACTCTGTGCAATCTCGTCAGTCTGAGGTCGGCGCATTTTGCCAGCAACCTGGGGGTCGTGGAACTGTGCATCGCCCTGCATCTGGTCTTCGATTTCTCGAATGATCGCTTGATCTGGGATACTGGCCATCAGATCTACCCGCACAAGCTGGTCACGGGCCGCTACCACGAGTTTGCGACGATGCGGCAGAAGGGGGGGCTGATGGGTTACCCGAATCCGCACGAGAGTCCCTACGATCTGTTCATGACCGGCCATGCCGGCAGCAGCGTATCAACTGTCCTGGGGCTGAAAGCCGCCGACGACCTGATTTCGCCGCGGAAACGGCGTTCGGTGGCGGTGATCGGTGACGGAGCACTTCCCTCTGGCATCGTGTTCGAAGCGTTCAACAATGCCGCCGGACTCGACAAAGATTTGCTCGTCATTCTGAATGACAACAAGATGGGGATCTGTCCGCGCGTGGGTGGGGTCGCCAAGTATCTGGACCAGGCCCGTTTGACCCCCAGCTATGCGAATTTCAAACGCGATCTGTCCAAGGTCCTGCGTCAAATTCCGTTCGTCGGTGATTCGATGCAACGTGGATTGTCGCAACTGAAGGAAGCGATGAAGCTCTATCTGCACGGCGGCATGTTGTTTGAAGAGCTGGGCTTTCGCTACATCGGCCCCGTTGACGGCCACGACTTGAAGTCGCTCCGCAAATACCTGGAAATGGTCAAGGACTTGGACGGTCCGGTCCTGTTGCACGTCTTTACTGAAAAGGGACACGGCTTCGCACCGGCCTGTGAGAATCCCGTGCTGTTCCATGCTCCGCCTCCGTTTGTGCGCCACGATGAAGAAGTTGTCTCGATCAAGAAGAGTTCCAATCGGGCCTATACCGACGCCGTCAGCGATGCCATCCATGTGGCCATGGCGCGGGATCCCAAAGTTGCGGTGATCACGGCCGCGATGTGCGAAGGGAACAAGCTCAACCAGGTGCGGAACGAGTTCCCTTCCCGGTTCTTCGACGTCGGCATTTGTGAAGGTCATGGTGTCGCGTTCGCCGGCGGCATGGCGAAAGCCGGCATGCGGCCGATCGTGGATATCTACAGCACGTTCCTGCAACGCAGCTTCGATCAGATCTTTCAAGAGGCGGCTCTGCAGAACTTGCCAGTCACCTTCTGTCTCGATCGGGCCGGACTGTGTGGCCCCGATGGACCGACGCACCACGGCACGTTCGACAACAGCTACATGCGCATCTTTCCGAATATGGTCGTGGTCGCGCCGGGTGATGAAACCGATGTCGCCCCGATGCTTGACTTCGCGCTCACCCATCAAGGACCAGTCTCCATTCGCTACCCCAAGTGCAATGTCGAAACCATCGAGCGGCCCGCACAACCGGTGGAACTCGGTCGGGCCGAGGTCTTGAACTGGGGCCGCGACGGCATGCTGATTGCCTGCGGAACCTTGTTCAACAATTGCGTGAAGGCCGCAGCCGAACTGCGTAAGCACGGGCTGGATGTCGGCGTCATCAATGCCCGCTTTATCAAGCCGCTGGACGAAGCCACGTTGCTCCGCGCATTGCGGGAAGCCGCGTTCGTCCTGACTATCGAAGAGAGTGCGCTCGTGGGAGGATTTGGCTCAGCCGTTCTGGAACTGGCCAACGATCACGGCGTCAACACCAGCCACATTCGCCGCCTGGGTGTTCCCGACCGCTTCATCGAACACGGGGAACGCAACGAACAACTCGCCGAGATCGGCCTCGACGTGGCCGGAATCGTGAGCACGGCCAGAGACCTGGCGAGAACCACCAAGGTCGCTGCCACCGAGCCCCGAGTGTTCGCCGGCTAGAGAGACTTGATCCCCAGAGCCTGGCGAATGTGCTCAAAAATCTCTGCGGCTTCGGCCATGCGGCCGGCGCCGACTTGCCCACAGCTCAGCCAGCCCGATCCCGGTTCAATGATCTGCATGCCATCTGCCCGTAACGTAGCCACATTACGCTGCACGGCCGGCTTGGCCCACATCTCGCTGTTCATTGCGGGGGCGACGAGAATCGGGCAGGTCACGACCAGGGCTGCGGTCGAGATCAAGTCATCGGCCAGACCGAGTGCCAGTTTACCCAGCATGTCGGCAGTCGCGGGGGCAATCACCAGAACTTCGGCCCTGCGCGCCAAGCCGATATGCTCACCCTGAAAATGTTCCTGCGGCGAGAACAGCTTTCGATGGACAGGACGACTCGTCAGGGCTTCGAAGGTCGTGAGCCCGACGAACCGCTCGGCGGCCTCGGTCATCATGACCGACACGCCTGCACCGGCCTGTACGAGCTTGCTCGTCAGATCGGCGACCTTGTATGCCGCAATCCCCCCCGTCACACCCACCAGAATTTCACGTCCGCGCCACATTTGCAGTCTCCCGAGATCCTCGCTTGCGCCGCAGGCAATTATATGCGGCGCAGCCCGCGGAAATCATCCGGCAATGCAAAACGGCGGGTATCCCCGCCGCTTTGATCGTATTGGATGACTCTGAATTGGGTCGCTTTAATCGAAGGACAAATAACCAAGGACTAAGGACCAATCCTCCACTTACATGTCGTTCAAATTCGGGCCCGCATCGTTGATAGCCGTCTCGGCCTCGGGACTCAGGCCCACGTTGCCGGTGGCATCCAGGAAAATCTTGTCCTGCATGATTTCCTGGATCACGACTTCCATGTGGTTCTTGGTGGCCAGCTCAACCAGTGGTCGAGCCCCGCGATTCAGCGCCACCAGACGCTTCTGAATCAGCGTCGAGAGCTTGAATCGCCCCCCGACCTTGTTGACGATCATCTCTTCTTTTAGTTCTTCGTGCATTGGAGTCCTGCTCCCTTCGAATGAGACAGCCACACCGTGCGAAAGCCCAAAGGTGTGACTGACAAGTGTAACGTATCCGATTGTCTATTGTTTGCCCATTGGGCAGTTAGTAAACTCTAACAAAACCTCTGCCTCAGTTCAGAACCGCGTGAAATATCGCGGTCCAGAACTTCCCACAACCGGTTTTGTTAGGGCTTCTAAGCCCGAGGCGATTGTTGCGTTTTCAAAATCTCAATGACTTGCTGAACCGCAGTCTGCAAGTCGTCGTTCAACACCTGGTGACCGTACATGGTCGCACTTTCCAGCTCACGTTTCGCCGTTGCCAATCGCTGTTGAATGACGGCTTCTGATTCAGTTCCCCGGCTGCGTAGCCGCTGTTCAAAATCCGAGGTCGTTAAAAAAATACTGATCGCCTGGGGATATTGTTCGAGGACACTTTTGGCCCCCTGCACGTCGATTTCCAATAGCGCCCACGCCTGTTCGGACTTGGCCCGATCGAGTTCCGAGCGGAGCGTTCCGTACCAGTTACCGGTGGAATGAACTTCGGCAAATTCCAGGAATTCGCCACGCTCACGCCGCTGTTTGAACTCTTCCGGGGACAGGAAATAGTAGTCCCGGCCATGTACCTCGCCCTGCCGCGGGGGCCGGGTTGTCGCGGAGACCGACAATGTCAACTTGAAGGGCGACTGCCGCAACAATTCGCGCACGATGGTTGACTTGCCGCTCCCACTGGGGCCTGACAGGACTACAATCTGCACATCGGTCGCCATGGCCACAACACTCACCCGCATTCCCCCTGCAAACCTACCGCTAACAACTACTCAACGTTCTGCAGAATCTCCCGGATCTTCTCAACCGCGGCTTTCATCTCCACCACGCTGTGGGCAATCGGCACATTATTCGCCTTCGAGCCAATCGTGTTGACCTCGCGGAACATTTCCTGTGTCAGAAAATCGAGTTTCCGGCCTGCCGAATCTTTCTCCTGAATGAAGGCCTGGAACTGGTCCAGGTGACAACGCAGGCGTTTGATTTCTTCGTTGATGTCGGTTCGATCGGCGTGAATACTGACTTCGCGAATCAGGTCAGACTCAGTCACATTCACGCTGCTTTCGGTCAACACCTGACGCACACGCTCCAGCAGTTTGGTGCGATACTCCGACACCACTTGCGGAGCCAGTGTGATCACATGCTGCAGTCGTTCTTCGATAATCGCGTTATTGAGCACCAGTTCATTCTGCATCGACCGGCCTTCGTCGACGCGAAAGACGTGCAGTTTTTCCAGGGCCTTCCGTAACACATCCTGAATCACCGGCCACTCGGCGTCGACATCGTAATTGCGGCGACTGTCGTCCGTCGCGACGCCGGGCAGTGTGACCAACGCGTTCAAATCGGGTTGAAACGCGATCCCCAGCCGTTGAGCCAGAACCTGCAATCGACCTACATAATTGGCCAGCACCGGTTCATTGACCGGGTTTTCGAGCGTCGCGGCGACGTGCTCAATCCGGATGCCGATATTGACCGTTCCACGGCTGATCTTTTCACGAACGGTCTTTTCAATCTCACCTTCCAACGCCGCATAGGCATCGGGGCAGCGGATTGAAACCTTCAGGTAACGGTTGTTGACGGTCCGGACTTCGACAGACACCGACAGCGTTTCAGTCTGCCGTCGCGCCTCACCGAAACCAGTCATGCTAAGCAGCACGGGGATCGCTTTCGTTGATTTTCAAAATCCAGATTTCGCGTCGAACCTGAAATGACCAAACCCGGTCCAGGACCGGGCGGTACATTCGACCGTCAGCAGCACACTTGCCAGCCGACTATTCGAGGGCGATTACTTTTTCTCTGTGTCGGTCTTTTCAGCCGGCGCCTCGGCCTTGGCGGGGGGCGCTGCCTTATTTTCCGCTGCAGGTGCCGACTCGACAGGCTTCTTAACCGCTGGCTTCTCTGCCTCGGACTTTTCGGCGGCAGGCTTATCGACTGCAGCTCCCTTTTTCGGCACCTTTTTGTCGTCGTTCTTCAATTCAGGGCCGGACGTTCCCGGTTCCGTCTTAGCGGAGGGGTCGGTCTTGTCCTTTGCCGGGACGCCCTTAGTTTCGGGGGCGGCAGCGACAGGTGGCTTGCCAGTCGGTCCGTACGTGGCGGGCGCGTACCATCGATTGAAGAAAATTCCCACGCAGGCCAGGAAGACCCACGCGACCGCCAGACCAATGGTCAGTTTGAGCACTTGGACATCCGCCTTGGGACCGAAGGCACTCGCCCCGCCCATGCCGCCCAGCGCACCCACCAAGCCCCCACCCTTGCCGCGTTGCAGCATGATGATGAAGATCAGGAAGACCCCGATCAAGACCTGCAGAACCGTGAAAAAATCCGCCCAAAAACCGTACATTGACATTGGTAGTCCTCGTCCCCCTCGCGTTCGTGCTCCGCCATGACCGGCACATTCCCTGCGCCGCCGTCTGATTTCAATTCGCTCACCGTTCGATTCGCTTTACACGGAAGGTGATCGATACTAGCTGTTTCCGACCGTATTCCCCGCTTCAATGATGGGCCAGAACTGATCGACTTTCAGGCTGGCATTTCCTACCAGAGCTCCATCGATGTTCGGCATTTGCAGCAATTCCAAGGCATTCGCTGCCTTAACGCTGCCACCATACAGAATCCGGAGCGTTTCCGCAATTTGGGGATTGTAGCGATTCGCGACCCAATGGCGAAGGAATACGTGAGATTTCTCGGCTTCGGCGGGGGTGGCTGTCTTCCCGGTACCGATCGCCCAGACCGGCTCATACGCGACCACGACTTTTGCCAGGTCATCGTTCGTGACACTCGCCAGAGATCCCGTCATCTGCCGTTCCAGCACCGCTTCCGTCGTTCCGGCTTGCTGTTCTTCCAGCTTCTCACCCACGCACAGGATTACATGCAGCCCCTTCTTCAGAGCCATATGAACTTTATGGTTGACGACCTTGTCAGTCTCTTGGTGATATTGGCGGCGTTCGCTGTGTCCCAAAATGACGTACCGGCATCCGAAGTCCAGCAACATTTCGGGAGCCACTTCGCCTGTGAATGCGCCGGGTTCCTCAAAGGAACAATCCTGGCCACCCAGCTTGATGACCGAACCAGCGATGGCCGCCGAAACCGCAGAGAGATACGGAGCAGGAGGACAAATCGCCACTTCCACCCCCGAAAGATCCTGCTGCAGCTTCTCCGCCAACCCGGCGGCCAGCTCCGAGGCCGATTTCAGGTTGGTATTCATTTTCCAGTTGCCAGCAACCAATTGACGACGCGCACGCATGGAAACTCAATTCCTCTGTCAAAGTGAAAGACCACAGCAGGCCAGTTCGGCCACACTGTGGTTTATCCGAAAGTTTTCATTTCAAAAGGAGCGAAGCGACAGTTTCCCCCCTCGCCCTTGTACTCAGGGGAGAGGGGTCGGGGGTGAGGGGCACGCCAAACCACCGGCTTGAGATTCTATTATTCTTCGAGGTTCTCCCGCCCCACACCCGATTGCGATCTCAACTCGCGAGATTGCCCCTCACCCCCAGCCCCTCTCCCCTGAGTACAAGGGCGAGGGAAGCCATTGTCGCTGCGCTCCCATCATTGGTGTGCTAGGCGGAGTCTACCCCGACTTCTCTCTCGTGATGGTCTATTCTACCGGTTCGCTCCGCGGATAGGATCCCAAAACTTCCAATCTCACGGCTGACTTCTCCAGTTCCGCCAACGCTCGTTTGGGCTTCTGATCCGCCACGTGTCCCTCGAAATCGAGGAAGAACAGGTAGCCGGCTTCGGGCCCCTTCAGCGGGAACGATTCAATCCACGACAGGTTGATCTTGTTGTTCTTGAAGATCGCCAGCGCATCGGCCAGGGCTCCCGGCTTATGTGGAATCTGCAACAAGATGGCCGTCTTATCACGGCCCGTGGGCTTACCGACTTCATCACCGATCACAGCAAAACGGGTGATGTTGTGCTTGTTGTCCTGAATCCCTTCCGCCAGCACCTGCAAGTCATACATGACTGCTGCCTGGCGACTCGCGACGGCTGCGACACCGTGCTTATCACGTGCCAACTGGGCTGCTGTCGAAGTGCTGGTGACTTCAATCAGCCGCGCCTGCGGCATGTTGCGACTCAGCCAGTCCCGGCACTGTGACAATGCTTGCGGCTTGCTGTAGATCTCGGTGACTTCCGCTCGCGGACACCGCGACAGCAAGTTGTGGTTGATGCTCAATTGCACTTCAGCACAAATCTTCAGAGGCAGGCGAGTGAACATATCCAGCGTGTCGACGATGCGGCCGTCGGTGCTGTTTTCGACCGGCACAATGCCGTAGTCCACAGATCCGCGGTTGACCTCTTCGAACACGGCGGCAATGGTGCTGACCGGTGCAAAGTCGACTTGCGTGCCAAATTTCTCGATGGCTGCCAGGTGCGTGTAGCTGTACGCCGGGCCAAGATACGCGACGCGGCGCAGCTTGACCATGCTGCGGGCACCGCTGAGGATTTCACGAAAGGCTCCACGGACCGCCATCGCAGCGGGCGCGCCCATCGCGGCTTCGGCGATCAGGGGACCGACGGAATCTTCGATATTCACTTGGAACATCGCCTTGTGAGGAACGGGTTGAGCCATCCAGTTTTTGGAGGTGGCCTCAATCCGCTTGTTCATCAGACGGATAATCTCGCGGTCCAGCTTCTGGAGCTCAGCATCAATATTCGGGCCAGTCTTTTTGACTGGATCATGAGTTTTGCCAGCAGACCTCTCGGCAGGGGTGGGAACGTGCTTCGCGGGGGGACTCTTCTTGGCCATCGGCGCCTTTCTGACTAGTTGCTGCGCCTGCATCTAACAACCCTCAGAACGGACTGAGGATTTGGAATAGAACGAGCCGCCCATCCATTGGCGAAAATTTCGGGCTTGACAGCAGATTCTTTGCTGTTCTCACTGCCGAGAATCAAGCTTTATTTTTGGCAAGAATTTGTACATGAGCCGCACGCAGGTGTCAAGTAAGCAGGAAACTTATGTGGATTTCACGGCGCGCTCATGGCTGCGAGTGGATCACCATTGCGGACTCAGTTCAAGAGGGAAGTTGCCGTCAACGTGATTTTTTCCCAAACTCCTGCCGCCGCCAGTAGATAACTCCTGATTGTCCCGATCGTAATCACTTCCGCAAATACCTCCTCGAAGCGCGAGTATTGAGGTTTCGCTATTTTCCAGATGCTTGACTTGAACCTCCGTCGCCGTTGGCTCCGGGTTAAACAATTCAGAGCGCCCTCCTCGTTTAACCCGGAGCCATCGGCGACGGAGGGCTGACTCAATGATCTCGCTACAACGTCGAAGGAGGGCCGACGAAACAACGCAACTTCAAAACCCGTAGGCGAATGCGGCCCTTATCGACTAACCATTCCGCAAAATATCTATGAGTTGCCAGTCAGCCTACGAGGGGAATGCACTCGCTTGCGCTTCGAGCTTGTATTTCATCAACCTGCCTCCGTGATGCCAAATTGACAGCACAAGAAAAAACGGCTGCGAGCGAACTGGTTGCCAAACTGGCAGTAAATCGAACGCCGGCGATTACAGACGACGGATGTAATCTGTCACAAGTGCTTATTGAAATGTAAGATGCGGCGAATCACTGAACTTCAAGGCAGTTGGCACACGCTTTGCCTAATCACGTTCATACCTCACTTGGCGAGACATAAGTCGAACTCGCTTGCTCCGTTGGGGAAAATTCAACTGCACCGGCATTCGCCCTGAAGGCCGACACGATAGATTTCAAGAATATCAGGAGACAGGAACATGGCATCGCGTGGTGAGAAGATCATCGGGATTGACCTCGGAACAACCAACTCGGTGGTCGCCATCATGGAAGGCGGTGAGGCCAAGGTCATCGCGAATCAAGACGGTAACCGCTTGACGGCCAGCGTCGTCGCGTTCACGGATAAGGGCGACATCCTGGTAGGTGATCCGGCCAAACGGCAGGCGGTCACCAATCCGAAGAAAACGGTGTACTCGATCAAGCGCTTCATGGGCCGCCGCCATAACGAAGTCGCTTCAGAAGAGAAACTGGTCCCGTACCCCGTAGTTGGCGGCGCGTCTGATTACGTCAAAGTGCAAATCGCCGACAAGCAGATGACGCCGCCGGAAATTTCGGCCTACGTCCTACGCAAGCTGAAGGAAGCGGCGGAAGCTTACCTCGGCCACAAGGTCAATCAGGCGGTGATCACGGTCCCCGCTTATTTCAATGATGCTCAACGTCAGGCGACCAAGGATGCCGGTCAGATCGCCGGACTCGAAGTCGCTCGGATTATCAACGAGCCCACCGCTGCCGCGCTGGCTTATGGTCTCGACAAGAAAAAAGACGAAAAGATCGTCGTGTTCGACCTGGGTGGCGGTACGTTTGACGTCTCCGTCCTGGATGTGTCGTCAGACGGCGTGTTTGAAGTGGTCAGCACGAACGGTGACACGCACCTCGGCGGCGACGACTTCGACGAAGAGCTGATCAAGGTCATCGCCGGCAAGTTCCAACAGGAACATGGCATCGACCTCCGTAAAGACGCGATGGCCCTGCAGCGGTTGCGTGAAGCGGCTGAAAAGGCCAAGAAGGAACTGTCCGGACAGCAACAGACCGACATCAATCTGCCGTTCATTACGGCCGATGCCAGCGGTGCGAAGCATTTGCAGATGTCGATTACGCGGTCAGAATTCGAAAGAATCTGCGACCCGTTGTTCGACCGCTGTCGGCAACCGGTACTGAATGCCTTGAAAGACGCCAAGCTGTCCCCCAAGGACATCGACGAAGTGGTGCTGGTAGGTGGTTCGACACGTATTCCGAAGGTCCAGGAAATCGTCAAGCAGATGTTCGGCAAAGAGCCGCACAAGGGTGTGAATCCCGACGAAGTCGTGGCGATCGGTGCGGCGATTCAGGGTGGCGTGTTGGCAGGCGAAGTCAAGGACATCCTGCTGCTCGACGTCACGCCACTGTCCCTCGGTATTGAGACCGAAGGTGGCGTGATGACCAAACTGGTCGAACGCAACACGACCATTCCGACGGAGAAGAAGGAATCGTTCTCCACGGCGGCCGACAACCAGACCGCTGTGACAGTGACGGTGTTCCAGGGCGAACGCCCGATGGCTCGCGACAACCGCATGCTCGGTCAGTTCAATCTGGGTGGCATTCCTCCCGCTCCGCGTGGTGTACCGCAGATTCAAGTCGCTTTTAATCTCGACGCCAACGGTATTCTGAATGTCTCGGCGAAGGACCTGGGGACCGGCAAAGAACAGACCGTTCGGATTGAACAATCCAGCGGTCTGAGCGAAGCCGAAATCCAGAAGATGCAGAAGGACGCCGAGATTAACGCAGCCGAAGATGCTCGGAAGCGGAAGCTGGCAGAAGCACGCAACCAGGCGTCGACGCTGACCTACCAGACCGAAAAGCTGTTGAAGGAGCATGCCGACAAGCTGGATGCCGGTTCGAAGACGGCGATTGAAGCTGCGATTGCGAAGGTCAAAGAGAAGGAAGCGGGTGAAGACTCGGCAGCGATCGAACAGGCCGTCGAAGAACTGAACCAGGCAGCCCACGCCTTGTCCAAGCACATGTACGAACAAGGTGCCAAAGGTCAACCGGGTGCGGAAGGTGGCCCAGCGGCAGGCGGCGCAAAGGCGGATGACGACGTCATTGATGCCGAGTTCGAAAAGAAGTAATTCCTCTGCGGATGCCGATCACAGACCTGGGCCGGAGATGCGAACTTTGCTCTCCGGCTCGGGTTGATGGTGAGAGTGACGAAGAGTTTTTTAGCCACGGATGGACACGGATTGAACACGGATTAAGACAGACGAATTGGAAGCCCAAGAGCACTTACTAGTGACTGACCTGGTCAGCCAGATAGATGTTCCAGCAAGGCTGACTCAAACGCTGACCCAATCCGTGTTTCATCCGTGTCCATCCGTGGCAAAAAATCCTATCCGAACACCCTTAAGTCTGGCGAGTCACCCATCACTTCGCCGGCCCAGTCGACTTCAATTTTCCCTGATTCATAAATCTTCAAAACACTGTTCCCAGTGTTTTGATTCCTATAATTGACGTCGGCACCTGTCGATCGTTTTTCGCGAGCGCACGTACCGACTGAGGCTACTGCCTCTGGGAGTTTTCACTATGGCTTACCGTCTGGACAAATTCACCGTTAAAGCTCAGGAGGCCCTGCAGCGGGCGCAGACCTTGGCGCAAGAGAGCGGACAACAACAGTTGCAACCGCTGCATGTGTTGGGAGCCATGCTGGGTGAGGAGCAGGGCATCGTGAAGCCGTTGTTGCAGAAGATCGGTACCAACGTCGGTCAACTGGAAGGCATCGTCGATGCCGAGATCAAGCGGCTGCCCAAAGTGTCCGGTGGCAGCGGTGATGTGGGCTTGTCATCGGCAACCCAAAAGATCCTGGATATGGCCCAGAAGACGGCCGACCAAATGCAGGATTCGTTCGTCTCGACCGAGCACCTGCTGCTGGCTCTGACCAAGGTCGATGACCAAGTCAAACGGCTCCTGGATCTGAACGGGGTGGATGAGCAGGACGTTCTCAACGCCTTGAAGGCGGTCCGTGGCGGGCAGAAAGTCACCGATCAAAGCCCCGAAGACAAGTATCAAGCCTTGCAGAAATACGGCCACGATCTGGTCGCACTCGCGCGACAAGGCAAGATCGATCCGGTCATTGGTCGCGATACCGAGATCCGTCGCGTGATTCAGGTCTTGTCGCGGCGTCGCAAGAACAATCCGGTTCTCATTGGCGAGGCGGGTGTCGGCAAAACCGCCATTGTGGAAGGTCTGGCTCATCGCATCGTTTCGGGTGACGTCCCGACGAACCTCAAAGATAAGACCGTCGTTTCGCTCGACATGGGAGCGCTGGTTGCCGGTGCCAAATACCGGGGCGAATTCGAAGATCGTCTCAAGGCGGTCCTGCGCGAAGTCACCGACTCCAATGGCCAGGTCATCCTGTTTATTGACGAGCTGCATACTGTGGTCGGTGCCGGCAATGCCGAAGGCGGGATGGATGCTTCGAATCTCTTGAAGCCGGCGTTGGCCCGCGGCGAACTGCACTGTGTGGGAGCGACGACTCTCGACGAGTATCGCAAGCACATTGAAAAGGATCCGGCCCTGGAACGTCGATTCCAGCCGGTCATGGTCAACGAGCCCAATGTGGAAGATACGATCTCGATCCTGCGTGGATTGAAGGAACGGTACGAATCGCATCATGGCGTGCGGATTACCGATGCGGCGTTGATTTCGGCGGCAACGCTTTCAGACCGTTATATCAGCGATCGTCAACTCCCCGACAAGGCGATCGACTTGATCGATGAAGCGGCAAGTCACTTGCGAATGGAAATCGATTCCATGCCGCAGGAAATCGATGAGGCGACTCGGCAATTGACGCGGATGCAGATCGAAGCGACTGCGCTCGCCAGGGAATCCGGTCCCGAAAGCAAGGATCGGCTGGCGCAGTTGCAGCGGCAAATTGCCGAGCGTGAAGAGGCGGTCAACGGCTTGAAAGCCCGCTGGCAGACGGAAAAAACGGCGTTGAACAAGGTGAAGCCGCTGAAGGAAACCATCAACGGACTGCGTACGAATTTTCAGCAGGCGTTTTCTCGCGCCACGGAAACGCATCGCAACGAAGACTACGAAGCGGCGTTCAAACTCGAACAGCAACTCAAAGAAGCCGAAGCGGAACTGGCGACAGTCGACGCACGCTTTCAGGAGATTCAGTCGAGTGGCGAGCGGATGCTGCGTGAAGAAGTCACGGCCGATGACATCGCTAAAGTGGTCGCTCAATGGACGGGAATTCAAGCAGCGAAGATTCTGCAGGGCGAAAAACAACGGCTTCTTGATATGGAAGAGGCCATTCATCGCCGAATGATCAACCAGGAGGAAGCGGTTACGGCCGTGGCCAATGCCGTGCGGCGATCGCGATCGGGTTTGCAGGATCGGAACCGGCCGATTGGCTCGTTCATTTTCCTGGGCCCGACTGGCGTAGGGAAAACCGAATTGTGCAAGGCACTCGCCGAATTTCTGTTCGATGACGAACGGAACATGGTTCGCATCGACATGAGCGAATTCATGGAACGCCATTCGGTCTCGCGGTTGATCGGGGCGCCCCCGGGCTATGTGGGCTATGAAGAAGGGGGCCGGCTGACGGAAGCGGTCCGTCGTCATCCCTATTGCGTATTGTTGCTCGACGAAATCGAAAAGGCACATCGGGATGTCTTCAACATTCTGCTGCAATTGCTCGACGATGGCCGGCTCACCGATGGTCACGGTCGGACGGTGAATTTCACGAATACGATCGTCGTGATGACTTCCAACATCGGCAGTCAAACGATTCTCGATCTGAATGGGAAAGAGGACGACAAGCAAATCCAGAGCCGTTGTATGGAAGCCCTGCGCGGGGAATTCCTGCCCGAATTCCTGAACCGCGTCGACGAAGTCATCGTCTTCCATCCGTTGGATCGGGACAACCTGCGGGAGATCGTCGACATGCAACTGCAGCGTCTCAACAAACAGTTGATCGAGAACGGCTACAGCCTGGAAGTGACCGACAAAGCGAAGGATTTGTTGGTAGCGGAAGGCTACGATCCGGTGTACGGGGCCCGGCCGCTCAAACGCGTGATTCAGCAACGCTTGCAGAATGCGCTGGCGAATCAAATCCTGTCGGAAGAGCACCCAGCGGGGACGAAGATCGTCGTGGACGCACATGGGAATGAATTTGCGTTTTCGAGCGCAGTACCCGTAGCTTGACTCTCCAGAGTCGGGCTAGGACGCGACGATGGGTGCATTCCCCGGAATGTCGATTAGACGGCGGCAGTTCGGTAGCAATTCGAACCGGATTGGCCGGCTCTCCAGTGGGTCCAGAATTTGACGAGGGGCTCCGAGTCGCTCAGGGAATCGGCCCGAAGTTGCAGCAGGCTTTCT
>CAMAVF010000134.1 GCA_945861445.1 Planctomicrobium piriforme
CAGTCACCTTTTAAAACACGCTCTAAGAAGAACGGTCCGAAACCGAAGGTCGTAGTTCCTGCTGACAGTGTTCAAGAGCAGCGAGTCGGAAATGGTCGCCCAACTGAATTGGACGTTGCAAAATTTGCACTGAAGATGGGCGGCGTGGAAGCTGCTATCGCTGCGTTGAAGGATCTTGTGAAGTAATGTTGCTCAGCGACTTGATCAAGCAGTTGGAAGCAACCAAGACGATACTGGGTGATTTCAAATTGTCGAAGGTCCTGGCCGACAGGATCATCGAAATGATTGCTGACGAGAAGATGCTTCGGGATGAACTGACCGAGACAGATTTTGTCGGCGATCGGTGAAACCCGATCGAAATCAAATGCCACGAGCCATCCAGATAGTTGGATGGCTCGTAACATTTCGGCAGATGATTGCGAAGCCTGTTTGGTTGACGTCAGGCGGCATGGCGAGAGAGCTCGCCAGCACGGTGGCTCACGGCCTCCGACTAGGCGGGTCTTACGTTCTCGGCACACGGTCCTTTGTCACTGCGGCCTTCTGTGAAAGTGACCTGTTGGCCTTCACGTAGGTCGTCAAAGGTGCATCCTTGCAGCGCCTTCGAATGAAAAAACAAGTCCTTCGATCCACCCGTGTTGATGAACCCAAATCCCTTGTCCGTCAATTTCTTGATCGTGCCTTCGGCCATTTTACTTTTCCGAGATTGGTTGAGTGAAGACACGCCTTCCGGCAAACGATTGCCAACTGGTCGTTCTCCTTCGGTTGGAGGAATTGTAACCCACGTAGTATTTCGGAGACAGGTATTGAAATGGGACCGGAGCTACTTCAATCCGCGCCGAATCAGGAGTGCGTCCACCGTCGGCTCAGTTCGCCGAAATGCCTTATAGGACAACATCGGATCACGGTTGGAACCGCGGCTCAGGATTTCCTTGCGGAACGAGTTGCCGTTTTCCTGAGTGCAGCCGCCATGCGCCAACATATGGGCAAAGGCGTCCGCGGCCAGTCCTTCGCTCCAGAGATACGCATAGCAACTCGACGAATAACCAATGCTGGAAAGCACGAGTCACCTGAGCCCTTGACTGTGGCCACACGGGCTGTCTCGCACGTCACTTCACGTCATCTCGGTGCAGACAGTACTTTGGATTTAATCTCGTGGAACTGCGCCAGAGTTTTTGTACGGGGCGGGTGGTAGCATCTGAAAATGACGCGCGGCAACCTACCGGCCTCGATTTGCAGGACAATTAGAATAGTCGAATCGAACGCAATATGTCACAGCTCAGCAAGAAGAACGCTCTCGTGTTCAATACTCCGCGCTCATTTTACCGTCAAGTACCGACTCGCCACCATTCCCGATGCCAAGTCGCGGGCGCGAATCTGCCACACGCCCGGGACGTCGTTGCTCGCCATGGCAAGAGTCAGCTTGAGCACGCCGTTTACGGCTCCGTAGTAGCCGCTGAACTCGGCTGAACGACCGGCGGGGTCGGTGATGTCGACGCGCAGCGGGATCACGGCCGAGACCGGTTGTCCGGACGAGTCCGCAACCGCGACCGAAACTTCGGTCGACTCTCCGCGTTGAACAGTTGCCGATGCCGTGATCTTAAGTTGCTCAATGGCACGCGGCGTCACGAGGAAGACGCCTCCCTCGCACGGGCCGAGTTGCACTTGCCAGGAGATGACGTCTTTGCGACTCGTGCGCACCTCGCGGCTGGTAAGCAGATCGTAGACATGACCGTCCTTGCGACGGAGGGTGAGTTGCCCGTCGCTTGGCAGGCCGATCTCCATGACGAGACCATGCTGACCGACATAGCTACCAAATTCGCGGTGGTCGTTCACCACGAAGACATAATCACCTTCGCCATTCGATCGCACGCGCGTCACGATTTCTGGATTCGAGCATTCGGCAAAACGCTGATACCGAGGATCCAGAGCGGTCCGGAGCTTCGCCGCGTTGGCCAGGATCGTGGCCTTATCGGCCGCGGTCTTCTTCGTACGAATAAATCGCGGCAGCACGATGTCGGGCTTAATGGCGGGGGCGAGGTTTGGATCACCGATGATAATGCCGCCGCGCTTCTGAAACTCCTGTATGCGCGCTGCCACGGACGCGGTCAGTACGTCGCAATCGATCAGCACGAGCACCTTGAACCCGTCGAGTCCACGTTTCAGGAGCGTCTCTTCGAAGAGGACTTCCGGCTGCAATTGAGCATGCAGCAGCGTGAGGTACGCTTCGTCGTGCGAGTACCCATAACTGCCGCGCCGGGCGAACATCTGCGACGTGAAGCTGTCCAGATACGCAACGTCGCTGCGCCGATCGCCGACTTGCAACAATGTGGGAGCAAGCGGTTCAAGGACGTCGCGATGCAAGCGGCGGAACTCGGTCTGCAGGTCGGGCTGAGTGTATTTGTAAGCGTGTGTCCCGTCAGTCGGAACGAGCGACGACCAGCCGTGATACATCAGGCCGCTGACCGGGCGCGATATCATAGACCAGAAGGATCCGCGTAGATGCATGGGGGCGATTGAGATGTACGCCGCGTCGGGATCGTGATCGTCGAATGGAGACGCGATGTGGTTCTTTCCGGTATTCATCGGAGCGCTCGTCGAACGATACCAGAAAAGCTGGGTCATCTTCATCACGCGCTGGGGTCGCGTCGACGCAGCCGCCATCGCGAACACTTCGTCAGCGAAGTAGCCGACTCGCAGTGGGCTGGGTTCAGTGTAGGTCCATTGGCTCAGCACATCGACTTCACCACCGCTGCCGCCGATGCTTGGCACGCGAATGGCCGGGTCATACCAGGTCCAGATGTCGTCGCGGCCACCGGTCTTCAGTCCGCGGTGCAGCGCGGTGTGCAGGCCGTTCCAGCCATCACCGACGGTCCAGAACCAGCGATAGAAAGTCAGCAACGGGTGATCGTCCGGGATGACGCGATTCGCGGGAAAATCCTTGAGCGTGTTCCAGGCCACGCCCGACTTCGTGACGATTTCATCGGGAATATCGCGGCCGGAAAACTGGCGATACGCTGCGCGGTCGAACTCCGAGTAGCTGACCTCTGAGTCGTCGCGAACCTCGCTGTTGACCAGCGCCGCTACGAAAGCTGGATGCTTGGCAAATGTCTGACCGACGCTCTTCCCGACATTCTCGGAGAACTCAGCCAGTCCGGGTAACGCCGCGTTGCTGTCGTGTCGAGCGTAGGGTTTGCCGTTGCGATCGACACGCAACAGTTCTGGCCGTTGCTTCAAGAAGTAGCCGGCATAGAGCGTCGCCGCGATGCCCACTTCGTTGGCGAGCGCCGTATCGAGCATGCGATTCGTCGCTTGGATTGCTGCGGGCGTGTTTGCTGGGACTGGTTTGCGGGCTTTCCAAATTGCATCGAGGTCCGGAGAAAAACCGAGGCACTGGTTGAAGCCCAGCTCCTTGAGGCGAGGCAGCTCGAGTGCGAACTCGGTCGGACTCCCGATGCCCCACATCATGACTGGCATGCGATGCGGCAAGGGGCGCGGCATCAACTTAAGCCGCAACGATTCCTCTCTAATGATCGGCGGATCTCCCGGTAGTGTCAGGCGGGCGCTGAGTTCGTAGTCATCGGGCCGCAATTTCGTGTTGAATGGTCGGCTGATGACGTGAGTACCACCAGCATCGAGCTTCGGCAAGTCGACGACTTCGGCCGCGAATCCGCTTTTCGACAGCGACAGCTTGGCATCGGACAGCGGCTCAGTTTGCAGGTTCCTGACGGTGATGCTGACGCTCGGTGCGGATTCGTTCCGAATCCAGACTGTCCGCTCGACCGACAATTCGATCAATGCGGGGCTGAATTCCAGGGCTCCGTTACAGACCCGCACTTCGTCGATATACCCCGGAAAGCCACCGTAGCTACTGCCGACCCGATCGCCGATGCTCAATCCGTGCGAACCCGCAGCAACAGCCCGCCGTCCCGGATGTGAGACCGTGCCGACCGACGACCCGTTGCGAAAGAAACGCACCGTCCCAGCTGCGTCATAGCTGAACGCAACATGGTGCCAGACGCCCGGAGCAAATAAGAGTGCATCCGTGACGAAGCTTTCCGAATCTGTGCCGAAGCCCAGATTTACAATGAGTCGCCGCGCCCCGGACTTCTCTGGCACACCTAACAACCATTGATATTCGGTGTGCGACGCATATTTTTTGTCGAGCAAATACGCGAGGCTCGCTTTCTCCAAGTCGGGTTTTGCTTGGATCCACATCTCGGCGGTGAACGCTCCGGCTGGAGTCAGCGCAGGATGATCGGTGACGACCAGCGAATGATGCTTATCTTCGATCGGCCAGCCCGGGAACGACTCCAGCGCGCCACCGAACTTGCCGTTCTGAACCGCAACTGCACCATCCAACTTCGACATCAACCCGCGCGACCCCGAATCCTTCGTGAAGTCAGGCGGCTCGAAACGCCAATGACCGATGACATGCGGCCCAGAGGAGTTGGCCCCGGAATACTCCGACTTCCACGGCTGTGCAAGCGGCTCTTGCGCTCGCACGTCCGCGGCGATTGTCACGAGGATTACTGCAAGTGAGACACCGCGTCCGATTTGTGTCAGGTTCATCATTCGACCATCTGGGACTATTGAGACGGCCCCATGGCTTGACTTGGCAAACAATCCAGGCTCGAAACAATCGCCATTTTAACAAGACAGTCTCTCTGCGATAGGGACCAGTTCGGCTAGTCGAGTTGGGATATTTAAGTGGGGTACGTTTGTGAAACGGATATCGCGCGAAGTATCGCGGTAACCGAACGATTTTTCCCACAAAAACCAAGTGTCAGCTTTTGGCAACAGGTGCTGACGTTGTGTCAGCGCAAGCGAGTCCTGTCGGTTGGCTGCTTTAATAATCGAAACGGCGCCAGAAGCGTATTCCACCACGAGGCCCGACTCCCGTCTGCGCGAGCCAACAATAAGCTTAAGTCGTCGCCAATTGGCTCCGTCGCTTGGTCATGCACTACTGTGAGCAAACTTTGCAGCAATTGGTCGGGTCGCGTGGCGTCGAGCGTCTGAACCAGATTCAGCAGGGCTTGGGTCTCCAGGAGCTTTCCATCGGTAACCCGCGTCTCCGTGAGCCCATCCGTGTAAGCCAGGATCATGTCACCGTTGCTGAGATTCAGACGGGTCTGACCGTACGCCACGCTTTCCGAGATGCCCAATGGGGTGTTGAGCAGACCCGTCGAAACGGATAAATCGCGGTCGATCTCGAAGAGTTCCCACCTTCCAGTCTTCCGGCGGTAGAGCAGCGGGCGCGGGTGGCCGGCAACGCTCAGCTGAAAAGATTGCGTGCTGGCAAAGAAGGTGCCTACGATGGCCGTGGCAAAGCTACCCTCCTGGTTGAGTTCCACGAATTCTCGGTTCATCCCCTCGACAAAATGAGTTTGACTGATGCTATTGACGTGTCGACGCATCAGATCACGCAATCGCCGAGCCAATCCTGAAACCCGAGGTCCATGCCCGCTGACATCGGCCAAAAGCATCCGGGAAATGCGACCGGAAGCACATGACGAAAGATAGTAGACGTCGCCGCCGCTGGCCGCATTTTCATGAGGACAGGAATAAACCCAAACATCCAGACCGGGCCGGTGAAAGTGCTCTTCCACACCCTGGTTGCCTCCCCAGATCTCCAGGCACTGCATGGTCTCAGTCATGAATCGCTCGCTGACGGTGACGTCGGCACACCGATGATCGAAAAAGGGATGCTAACGCAAGGTTCGCTGATTTCCCGACAACTGGGACTCATCGCTGATGTCGTGACGCACGTTGTCCGCATTGTGCTTGTGCCAGGCGAGTGACATCACTGGGAAGATCTGGTTGCCGCACCCACGGCGATCAAAGCCTGTCGGACATGTTCACCCGAGGCAAATTGTGCCGAGAAGATTTGACGGATAATCCCTGCCTGATCGATGACGTAAGTGACCCGCCCCGGAAAAATCCCCATCGTCTTCGGAACCGCAAATGCTTTGCGCAGCGAGCCGTCCGCGTCGCTGATCAAGGGGAACGACAGCTTGTGCTTTCGCGCGAACGCGTGGTGACTTTCCTCGGTGTCGCTGCTGACGCCGATCACCTCCGCCCCGGCGTCGATGAATTGCTCATATGAGTCGCGAAAGGCACAGACTTCCTGTGTGCAAATCAGCGTGCCGTCTTTGGGGTAGAAGAACAGCACCAACGCGCGCTTCCCCAAAAAGTCAGCCAGACGGATCTTGTTGCCGTCATATGTCGTCGCGGAAAAGTCCGGTGCGTGGTCGCCGACTTCAAATTTTGTCATGTTTGCTCTTCCAGAACTGATGTTGTCGGGATGCGTCAGCAGAACGATGACCAGGCCATCCACAGCACTAAGCCCCCGTGTAGGCTCCAGGCGGCTGTTCGCAGCCAATTGGTCGAGACTAGGCGCTGATGAACAACCGGTTCGAAAACTTTAGACAATAAATCGTGACACGGAACCTGAATGAAGGCCGTCGACAACCAGCTGACACCCAACAGCGTCAAGCCGGACCAGACGAACCACTCGGGGACACCGTTCGGGCGGAACCAAATCAGTAGCACTGCGGTTGCCCCTTCGATCAGCATCGGTGGCGCGACCACCCAAGTGGTGAGAGCCGTGTGACGCTGTTCGTAGGATGGAAATTCCCGATTCCCGACGCTGTCAAAGAGCGGGTAGTGCACGACTTGCACAAACCAAATGAGCCCCACCATGTACAGGGATGATCCGAGGTGGGCCAGGAACAAAAGTCGGATGAGCGGGTCGTTCATGCCAGATCCTTCAACACGGCTTCCGCAGCTCGACGTCCCGAGACCATTGCGCCTTGGATGGAAGCGTTATCTCGATGATCGCCGCAGACGTAGATTCCGGACTGCCAGCGAACGGGGCGTTCTGGCACGTTCAACGCCGGCGGGCTCTGAGCGGGAAGAGCGTAAGGAATGGAATACGTTCGTAAATGGCGCCAGTCTTGGACCGCCGTACCGAACCACTCGCCCAGTTGCTCGCGCACCTCCGCCAGAAGTCGATCGGAATCGTTTTCTGTGCCCAAGACTGTCACTGAGACGAGGCTCTTGTCGCCCGTCCACAATATCAGTACGAATTCGGCCCCCGATACCATCCGAAGTCTCCAGCGCCAGGCAATGGATACCCTGCTGTTGCAATTTGCGAGCGCAGCATAAACCGGTCAGTCCCGCCCCGACAATCAGAACATCATGATTCATGAGGCGTTGTTACCTTTCGCTCGCCGATAACGCACTCGTCCATTCCCCAGATTCGATCAAGCTCCGCGTCTTCTCATGGCGGTAGGCGAACATGGCTTCCAGTTTGCGGCGAACAAGCCAGCCGCCGAGCCACCGCCCAATCGCTCCCAAGGGAACCGCATATTCGACCTCGTCCCTTAACAGGGTTCCGCCTTGACTATCGTCGAGAAAGCGATGGCGGTGATACCAATAAGCGAACGGTCCTGATTCCTGGCGATCCGCGAACACGTGCGGCGGATCGTATTCCGTGTGAACGGCGACCCATTGAATCGGAATGACTCCGAGACTCCCGCGCAGGACGACTCGGCTGCCGGGCTGGAGCGACCCGGCAGATTCGACCAGTTTCATGCTCTCCCACGGTGGGATGAGATGTTGCAACGCATCCGGGCTTTCGTGAAAGCGAAAGACCACTTCCGGGGAAGCATTGATTGGGGTCTGTTTAACGTACTGCTGTCGCGCAATTCCCGTCGACTGCGATATCGCGATATGGTGCTTCGCCGCATCCCGCAGGATCATCGTGAACGGAATCCACCACAGCAGGTCGTTGGTCAGGATCGTCAATCCGAAGAGAGGTGGAAATGTCCCGCGCAGCAGTGCCACTAAAAACCCGATCGGGCCGAAGACTTTGCCCAACAGCCCGACCAGCACGATCGGCCAATGAGTTCGCGAGTCGCTGGCCGCGATGATGTACCCGATCCCGTAAACACCGACAATCATCCCGACACACTGCCAGATTTCGGGATAATTGATCCGTTCGGCACCCGTGAGGTCGAACAGCAGGTGGGGCCACGCGATGGTCAGTGTTCCCCAAGTCAGGTTGTAGATCCCTGCGGCCCAGAGCCAACGACTGGCCCAACGCGGCGATTGTGATCCGTCTGACGAAAGACTCATGCCACTCTCCTTGCTTTCGATCACAGCTGGGCTCCCGATGGATGTGCTTCCGGAGCGGTCGCCTGCGGCACGATGTCGTGTGGCGGTGCAGGATCACGATCGGAACTTTCGGCAGCGCGGGCCAGATTCCGGAGCATGCCGGCGAACACGAATTGATGGAGCGGATAGATTCCGTACCAATACAGCAGCCCTGCCAGTCCCAAAGGGTCGAAAATCGCCGTCTGGCGAATCGTACTTCCTTGCTCGCAAGGAGTGACCTCGAATTCGAGCCACGCCCGCCCAGGTAATTTCATCTCGGCTTGCAGGCGCAGTCGGTGGTTTGGTTCGAAAACTTCAACACGCCAGAAATCGAGCGGCTCGCCCACATGCAGGTTGTCTGGATCACGCCGGCTGCGGCGGACACCGACTCCACCGATGAGTAAATCCAGGAATCCGCGCAGCGACCACAACCAGTTCCCGTAGTACCAGCCGGTCCGACCGCCGATGCGGCGAATCGGCGTGAACGCTTGCTCGGGAGGAACCGTCACCGTGATCGTCCGTGAATCCACGAGCCGCGAACCATATCGGTCACCGCCCCAGGACTGCGACTGACCAGCCGATGACAACGCATCCGACCAGCGGGTTTCCGCGAACTCCCGATCTTCGTTCACCAGAGCCCGAGTAATGGAATCGCGAACGGAACGGGGACGCACCGCGAACACCGATTCCGCCAAGTTGTTCGACACGAGCGTCGGATTTCGCAAGCTTTCGACGAGTTTCCGACCGACCCGAGCGTACAGCGGGGTGACGAGCCCTAACCAGAGGCTCGACAGGTAGGGCGTCAGAAGTGGCACAGGAATCATCCACCGCGTCAGCCCCCGTTGCCGGGCATACTCCTGCATGATCTGGCCATAAGAGACCTGGTCGGGACCGCCAATCTCGTAAACCTGGGAAGCAGAGGCGGGGAGTTCCAGAACGGCGATCAGATAAGCCAGCAGGTCTTCGACGGCGATCGGCTGTGCTTTTACCTGAACCCACCGCGGGCAGATCATGATTGGTAGTCGCTCGACGAGCGCCCGGATCATTTCGAACGACAGGCTGCCGGAACCGATCACGATCGACGCACGAAACTCAATCACCTGAGCGTGATGGGCCCTCAAAACATCTCCCGTCTCCTGTCGACTACGGAGGTGTTTCGAGAGCTTCTCGTCGGGATTGCCGAGTCCGCCCAGATAGACTATGCGTCGGACTCCGGCATGTGTGGCGGCTTTCGCAAAGTTTTCCGCCGCGATCCGATCCTGGGATTCAAAGTCGCGGTTGTCGCCCATCGAATGGACGAAGTAATAGGCGGTCTCCACTCCCTCGAATGCGGATTGCAGGGATTGCGGATCGAAGACATCTCCTGGCACAACCTGGGTGGTCGCGTTGATCCGATCCCGCAATGCTTCAGGCCGCCGGGTCACGCAGCGAACGGGGATGCCCTGTTGTTGCAGGAGTGACAAGAGTCGCCCCCCCACGTAGCCGGTGGCCCCGGTCAATAAGATCAACCCCGACATCCTGGAATCCCATCTGCTCTGGCACTGGTGATCTCACTGCGTGAAATCCGACATCATTCAGGGGGAAGCAGCATCCGAACCAAGAATGACGGACTCGGATGTACTTCGACTCGGCCCAACCACCTTATCCGAACGAACAATCGGATGTCAGATCGCGTGAGAAACGCTCGCAGAGGTTCGATGAGTGAACGTGAAGTGCGTCGGATCGTCAGTAAAGTCCGCCATAGTCCCACGGTAAGAACCAAGTCTTGTCTTGCCGCAATCAGGCTGACAGGCCGGCCGTCGACCATACCGTCAATTCGGCCGGCCAGCCTCAGTTTGGGAGTTGCCCCGCGTCCCCGGTGCGGATCTTCATGGTCCCAGTCAGAACCCATTCGGCGTGTTCCGCTTTGGGGCCGGTCCCGCTCGGAACTTTGACGTGCATGTCTACGAACTCATAAGCGATGACCGCGTTCTTGCCAGTCAGTCGTTCGTAGAGGCCGATCGCTAGATCGGGCCAGTTGGTCGTGTGCTCAGTCGTCATTTTGAAGCTCCTAAATGTTGCAGGGTTAGAACAATGGGATTCGTCAACAGCATCTCAGTGGTCTCGAAGTTTTCCGGCAGGTGGCGAGTCTTTACGTCTTTACACCGATCTCGAGTTCGATCCGCTCGGGTTTGACTCAGCGTCTTGTTTCATCAGGATGATCGCTGGCAATGAGGGCGATGAAGGCAGACATGATTACGACGCCCATCACCCCCAAGCCAACGACGAAGATCACGACATCATTCATGGGACTTCCTTCCGAGGATCAGCGTCCCGAAGCTCAGGATCGAAGGGACCCAGAGGCCCACAAACGCGCCTTCCGGCTTACTCCCTGAAAACCAGAGGTAAACGGAGAATAGGAACGATGCTCCAGCGGCAATCACAAAGCCAAGTTTGGCCATTTGAATCTTGGTCATTCTGGTCTCTCCCAACGGGGAAAAGTGGAGCAGGCTGTCGGGCAACCCCCGACCACGGTTGCGAACTCCGCGCTGACCGCGTCAGATCGCAACCGCCCGGGGAGCCTTATTTGGGCAGCATCACGCTGTCGATGATGTGAATGACGCCGTTGGTGCAGAGGATGTCCGTCTGGACGACATTCGCGCCGTCGACCTTCACCCCGGCAGCGGTGTCGATCGTCAGATCTTGGCCCTGCACCGATTTGGCCGATTTGAGCTTCAGCACATCTGCTGCCAAAACCTTTCCGGCGACCACATGGTATGTGAGCACACCCTGCAGCTTCGCCTTGTTTTCGGGCTTCAGGAGATCCGCCACCGCACTCGCAGGAAGCTTGCCGAAGGCGTCATCCGTTGGGGCGAACACTGTGAACGGCCCCGTGCCTTTGAGTGTGTCCACCAGGCCTGCAGCTTGCACTGCAGCCACCAACGTCTTGAAACCGCCTGCTGCCACAGCAGTGTCTACGATGTCATTCATCTTCGAATTCCTTACTAAAGGGCTGGTCAATGGAACGGAGTGTGTTTGACGAAAATCGTTCAAATCGTTCACTCCACTCAAACCGCGACATCGGCTGCGGCTTAACGAGAATTTATGGATGTTTTGAAAGATTGCTGAGAATCCCGTGAACTCTCAACAATCGCGGTGATGCCACAAGTTCCGATTCCTCACATCACCTCTCGGCGGAAGTTGAGCCGCCGTCTCAACGCGATTCGATCGCCCCGGGTGATCTGTCCCTGAGGGCAGCGTGCGGCGTCGCGGCTTTCCGACGCGCTGCGGATCGTGGATTAATGCTGATGGAGTTGCGTCAGAAACGTCTCCGCGATGCGGACATGCTCATCGAGTCGGTTGCCCATCCGATCGCATTGAGCAACCATCACGGACATCCGGGGATTGGCTTGGAAGAATGCCCTATGCTTGCTGATGAAACGCCAGTACAGAGCGTCCCAAATGGGACACCACGGCCCCTTGCGGAAGCGACTCATCTTCAGGACGTAACTCGATCCACTAATGTAAGGCTTCGTGGTGATCAGTCCCCCGTCGGCATGTTGACTCATCCCATACACGTTCGGGACCATCACCCAGTCGTAGGCATCGATGAAGAGTTCCATGAACCACTGATAGATTGCGTCGGGAGCGATTTCACACAGCAGCATGAAGTTTCCCAGGATCATCAGACGCTCGATGTGATGGCAGTAAGCATGTTGTAAGACGCGGTGGATGACAGTGTCGACCGGTTCGATTCCAGTCGTGCCGTCGTAGAATGCGGGCGGTATCGGCTGGGTGTGCTGCCAGAAGTTGCTCATTCGCTGGCGTCGGCCGAACTGTCGATACACGCCTCGCATGTATTCTCGCCAGCCGATGACCTGACGCACGAACCCTTCCAGCGAATTGAGCGGCACCTGTTCTCGGCGTGCGATCGCGGCGGCGACAACCTCCTGCGGGGAAATGAGGCCGATATTCATGGCCGGCGTGAGCACCGAGTGGAACAAGAACGTCTCATCCGGATCAATGGCGTCCTCGTAATCACCGAATTGAGCAAAACGATGATCAACAAAGTCCTTCAGACACGCCTGTGCCTGCGTTGTCGTCACCGGATAGTGAAAGGAACGGAAATCACCGAGAGCATTGGGAAATGTCTTCCGAACATACGATTCCGCCTCGCGAACATGCTTGTCGGGAGTCGGCCAAGTCACGGCTGGAACCACGGTGTCCCGCGGCATTTTCTTGCGGTTTTCGGGATCATAACTCCACTTGCCGCCGAGTGGACGTCCCCGGTTGTCGACCAGCAGGCCCAGTCGCCGACGCTGTTGCACGTAGAAATCGCTGAAAAGCCAGTGAATGCGATCAGCGGCGAAGTCATCGAACGCCGACCAGGGCGTCAGAAAGTGCGGATCATCGAGCACCTCACATTCGATGGAAACTGCCGCCAACGCGTGCTTCAGTCGTTGCTCCATCCAGTCGTCATATGGGTCGACCAACTGGACATGAGTGACTCCGAGCTTCGCCAACAGCGGGGCAATATCGGCCGTTGTCCGCAATTCTCCAGCTTCGACATAATGGACCGGTTTGCCTTGCTGGCGAAGCCGATCGAAGTCGTGTCGCAACGTAGCCCGATGTAGCATCAGCTTCTGTGCATGAAAGCGATACTGCGTGAAGAGCAGCGGTTCCTCGACGAGGACCCAGAGATCCACACCGTCATTTGCGGGATGCTTGGGGAACAATTGATGGGGATAGATCAGGGCGGCACGCATACGTGGATCTTCAATGTGACCTCTGGACGGGCACTACGCCAAACCACAACTCTCGGGCCATCAGGGCAACTCGGCAGACGATGGCGACCAGCGGCAGCAAGAGCAACAGCCCCGCAATTGCCAGAGTGGCGCCTCCGATCACATCGACATCCATCCGCGTTCGGCCGTGGAAGGTTTGCCACAACGCGTGAATGAGAAACGAAAGATGCGCCGCGACTGCCGACCGGAGCAGCCACGCGGAGTGTATCACTCTGAACCTTAGCAACAGAACGGATAGCAGCGGTAGAGTCTGAATTGCGTGCAGCATGGCACCATGAGGGTACTTCAGTACTCCCGCCCTCCCCCAGACTTCGGGCGGGCGGCTGTTCGCGAGATTCACTTCTCCGGCGAGTGTGACCAGCAGGCCCAGGCCGCAGGAAACCAGCAGCAGCCACAGTCCACCGCGGATCGCAATCGCACGTGATTCAATCATGGGGAGTAGTTGCCGTGATCTCCAGCAGAGCCAGGCGATGCCTGCAGTGACAAACAAAATCAATCCAAGCATCACGGACTCGATTGTCGCATCAAATGCGGTCGCACGGTTGAAGTGGGAGGGCACTCCGCGCCACTGTTGCAGCGTGATCAGTCCCACTTCCAAGAGCAGGCCGCCAGACAGTAAGCTGGCCACGCGCTGGTAGTAGTGGCGAGGCTCGAACTGGGTCAAAACCCAGGCAATTGACCAGGCCGTCACTCCGGCAGAGACTCCAAACAGCCCCGGCTTCCGAAGTGACAATGGACCAGACCAATCCGCTCCCGTGATCCACAACAATGTGAGATGAAATAGACCGCTGGCGATCAATGCTGTGCCGATCAGGATCGACGGTCGAAACTTCGCCAGCAGTTTGCCATCGAGCGCTGTATTCTCGGCAAGCATCGCACCGTTTCCACGGTGATCGCTGATGTCTGCAGACTCGACGCCGAGCGGGTTCCTGGCATTCCCTCGAAAGTTTTCGCGGGAGTTCATTGACTGGTTCACCTCCGTGGTAAGACGTGCCCTAATCCACCATCGATTCCAATTATCTGACCGGTGATCCAATCGTTCTCACCATCGAGCAGCCAACTGGCCAGCGATGCCACCTGCTCGGGTTCTCCGAGGCGACCCAACGCATGCAGTTGGGCCGAGGCGGTCGCATTTGTCGCATTCTCCCAGATCCGACGCGTCATCTCCGTGCGGATCAATCCGGGACTCACCACGTTGACACGGATGTTGTTCGACGCATAGGTGGCCGCTGCCGAGCGGGCTAAGCCGATGACTCCAGCCTTGGCCGCCGCGATGGCTTCGTGATTCTGGATTCCGATCTCCGCCGCCGACGACGCGAACAACACGATGACCCCGCCCCGCTCACGAAGCAACTTGGCCCCAACGCGAACCGTCGCAAACGCAGTGAACAGGTTTGTCTCCACGACTTGGCGGAACTCGTCGTCGGTCGTGGTGTGCGTTGGTTTCAGGAGAATCGAACCGATGCAATTGACGAGAGCATGAAACCCGCCTTGAGCATCGGCCATCGCCCGCAACGCCTCTTCCAACGGCTGAGAACTGGTCAGGTCCACCGCCACAAACGGCTGACCGAGTTCCTCGGACAGCGACCGCAGTTTTTCTTCGTTGCGTCCGACGAGCAGGACGTGCTGACCTTGCCGGACCAATCGCCGGGCCAGAACGCTGCCAATCGTACCCGTTGCGCCGAGAATCGCGACCGAGCTCATGGTGTTCTTGTCCTTGGAAAGTTATTGCGATTTGATCAAGACTGATTCGTTGATTGAGAACTCGGCGAGATGTGTAGTGATCAGCAGAAGCCTGGGCGAAAAAAGCGTCAACGCTTGGGACGACAATTGTCCAAGCGTTGACGCAGGGCAGTTGATATCGCGAATCAGTTGTGTTCAGGATTTGAAGTTCAAGGCCTATCGACGATTAGCCGCCGACATGCGGTAGGACAAGACTCGACCGGTTTGAGGGCAGACGTGGGTGACGTACTGTGTTGTCGCCGGCGCAGCATGTGCGCTTTTCACTGGTGCAGCCGGTGGCAGCATCACGCTGTCGATCACATGAATCACTCCATTCGAAGCGTCGATGTCCGTCGCGACGAGGCCAGCTCCGTTGATGGTCGCGGCACCATTCTTCACCGCTGCAGTCAACATCCCTCCTTGTACAGTCTTCAATTCCTTCTTGCTCAGAACGTCGTTCGAGAAGACGCGTCCGGGCACGACATGAAATTTCAGAATCGCGGCCAACTTCTCTTTGTTTTCGGCTTTCAGTAGACCTTCCACAGTACCGGCGGGAAGTTTCGCAAAGGCGTCATCAGTTGGAGCGAAAACCGTCAGCGGCTTGTCTCCCGACAGCACCTCGACCAGCCCAGCCGCTTTCGCGGCGGCTAGCAGCGTCTTGAACGTGCCGGCCTTGTCCGCCGTCGCCGGAATGTTTTTTGAGGATGGCAGAACCACCTGATCGATCACATGGATCACGCCGTTCGAGCAGGCGATATCGGCAGCGACAACGCGTGCTTAGTCGATCTGGACTTTGTCGCCGTCGACTTTCACATCCACCCGCTGTCCGTTCACAGTGGCGGCAGCTTTGAGTTTCACCACATCCGCGGCCAGCACCTTGCCCGGAACCACATGGTACGTGAGCACGGCGATCAGCCGCTGCTTGTTCTCAGGCTTCAGCAGTGTGTCGACCGTTCCTGCGGGCAACTTCGCGAACGCCTCGTCGGACGGAGCGAACACCGTAAACGGCCCCTTGCCCTGCAGCGTTTGCACCAACCCAGCGGCCTTCAGGGCCGCAGCGAGCGTCTTGAACGAGCCGGCTTCCACCGCCGTCGTCACAATGTCCTTCCCAGAAGCATCTTGCGCCATCGCGAGGCCTTGCGCCATCGCAACCACAGCCATCGCAGTCATTCCGAACACCATTCGCCGAATCATGTCATTCTCCGAACTTTTACTGACCACCTCGGACCACACGATGAGCGATTTCCATAAAATCGTTCAAATCGTTCACTGCGGTCCGAACCGCAGGCTCGCCTAAGAGTTAACTTCCTTTCTCAAGAATTCTGAAAGTCCCTCATCTGATTCATGTCGCAAGTAGTCAGCGGGGGACCGAACCAAGCCACTTCAAATCCCCACCGCACCCGGAACCCGGCCCGCGACCTTCATGAGATCGGCCTTCACATAGACGATCTGGTGGTCGCGGTGCCATTCGTTCGGGAAGAAGTTCTTCAGGCGATTGGCTTGAAACTGGACGAAACAGTCGAAGAAGCGGTCGGGCGACGGCAGTCCCCAGTGATGTGCGTCAACCAGTCATGAGCCACCACGGCATCCGGCCGATCTCCAACAAGGAATGCCGTGAGTTCTTTGGCCACGGGCCACTCACGTTCGATCTGCTGCCCGTCCATCGGTTGGTCGATCAGGTCCGCTGACAATGACTTGGTCTGTGTCGTGACGACGATGGACCGCTCGCGTTCGTTCGTCGCTGGCCAGCCGAGCGCGTGGGCGCGTTGCGTCAAGGCATATTGCAGGCGCAGACTCTCCTTGTTCGTGAGCACCTGCCTTGGTGTCGACTGGCGAATGTAGACGGCAGCCCGGAGTGTCAGGTGGCTGGGCAGAATCAGTTCGGAAGTGTCCATCGAGAATCTCCTTCAGAATGCGGTTGAGTTCGGTCACGACTTCTTCCTGCTGCGCCTTCGAGAGACGCTTCCAGACGATTTTGGGACTGGTAGACACAGCTCGTACTCCTTCACGAGCGTCAGGAAATCCCTGACGACACGGGCGGAGAGTTTCGAGCGCACGTCAGTCCGCTCCAAGACCGAAAGATTCGTGGCCTCGCGGAGAATCATCAGCCGCTGGTCACCACGGTA
>CAMAVF010000135.1 GCA_945861445.1 Planctomicrobium piriforme
CTGCTCCGAATGATGATCAGCCACACGCATACTCGCCTCCATACTCCGAAGATCCATGATCCATGCCCGATTGGCTGGATCGTATGGAGTCTGGGTAGATGGCGCAAGTCAGGGTAGTGGCGCGCGACTAATTTTTGTGGTTGGTATAATCTCGTAGTTTGTGACCGTATAAAAACCATCCGGCTTACGCCGGACGCTCGCCTGGGAATGCAGATCACTGCGTGATGGTGCATTCCTTCCCGACTCTGGAGAGTCGGGCTACGATGACGTCGGGAACTACGACCCACGAATCTGGGGACACTCAAAGTCACCTGTGCGCTCGGCCCCTCTTCACGCTGAGCGTGAAGGCTACTATACCCCGGCTCGCACATCCCGGCCCAACAGCTGCGGGTTGCTGGGCAGGTCGGAATAGCCCATCAGGTAGCGATCGACGCCCACCGCACATTCACGGCCTTCCCAGATGGCCCAGACGATCAGTGACTGGCCGCGGCGCATGTCGCCTGCCACGAAGACCCCGTCCACACTCGTCATGTAGTCGTCGTCGGCCTGGACGTTGCTTCGCGGATCAAGCTTGCAGCCCAGTTGCTCCACCATGCCTTTCGTTTCCGGCGAGACGAAGCCCATGGCGAGCAGCACCAGTTGAGCGGGGATGTCGAAATCGCTGCCGGGGACTTCTTTCATACTCATCCGGCCGTTTTCGGTCACCCATTCCAGACGCACGCAGTGCAGTTTCTCGAGCTTCCCGTTGGAGCCGATAAACTCTTTCGTCAGCACGCTGAAGTCACGTGCGCCCCCTTCTTCATGAGCACTGCTGGTTCGCATGACGGTCGGCCAGTACGGCCACGGCATCGTGATGTCACGCTTGTCGGGAGGCTTCGGCAACAGTTCCAACTGGACGACGTTCCGGCAGCCATGTCGATGGACGGTCCCCAGGCAGTCGGCCCCCGTGTCGCCACCGCCAATGATGACGACGTCCAGGTCTTTGGCATCGATGAACTGGGCGTCGGGGATCTTATCCCCTTCGCAGCGTTTGTTCTGCAGCGGCAGGAAGTCCATCGCGAAATGGATCCCCTGCAGTTCGCGCCCGGGGATTGGCAGATCGCGCGGCAATGTCGACCCGCCTGCCAGCACGATCGCATCAAAGTCACGTCGCAGATCCGCCACAGCGACATTGCCGCCGACGTTGGCCTTGGTCTTGAACGTGATCCCTTCCGCTTCCATGATCTGCAGCCGGCGGTCCAGGATCTTCTTTTCCATCTTGAATTCGGGAATGCCATACCGCAGCAATCCGCCGATGCGATCAGCTCGTTCGAACACGGTGACCCAGTGGCCGGCCCGGTTCAATTGCTGTGCCGCCGCGAGACCCGCTGGCCCCGATCCGATCACCGCGACCTTTTTGCCCGAGCGGCGTTCCGGAGGTTCCGGCACGACCCAGCCTTCGGCAAACGCCTTTTCGATAATCGATTGCTCGATGTTCTTGATCGTCACCGGCGGCGCGTTGATCCCCAATACGCAGGCTTCCTCGCACGGTGCCGGGCACAACCGCCCGGTGAATTCCGGGAAATTGTTCGTCGCGTGCAGGCGCCGGATCGCCTCTTCCCAGCGACCGCGGTAAACCAGATCGTTCCAGTCGGGAATGATGTTGCCCAGCGGACAGCCGGTATGGCAAAACGGCACGCCGCAATCCATGCACCGCGCCCCCTGCTCCATCAACTTCAGTTCCGGAAACGGCTTGTAGACTTCTTTGTAGTCGTGCAAACGCTCGTCAACCGGCCGCCGAGTCGGCGTTTCCCGATTGATTTCCAAAAAGCCATCCGGCCTACCCATGACGATACCCCAACGAAAAATTACCAATACTCACAATGCACCCGACTCTGGAGAGTCTGGCTACGACTTGCCAGCCGACAATTCCAAAACTCCCACTTCCTTTTCTGCAATCGCCGCCCGCTCCGCGAGCACTCGCTTGAAGTCCTTCGGATAGACCTTGATGAACTTGGCCTGCAGGCGGTCCCAGTTCTCCAGGACATACTGAGCCCGTTCGCTGTCGGTCTTCTCGATGTGCTTCTTCAAGAGCGTCTGGACCTTTTCCACGTCGGCGTCCTGCAACGGATCGAGATCCACCATCTCCGGATTGCAATGGATGCGGAAGTCGCCCAGTTCGTCGAGCACGTAAGCCAGCCCACCACTCATCCCGGCCGCAAAGTTGCGACCGGTCGAGCCGATAATCACCACGTTGCCGCGAGTCATATACTCGCAGCCATGATCGCCGACTCCCTCGACGACAGCATCCACACCCGAGTTCCGCACGCAGAAGCGTTCGCCCGCCACGCCGCGAATGAAGACCTCGCCCCCGGTCGCACCGTAACAGGCGACGTTGCCGACGATGATGTTTTCTTCCGCCTTGTAGGACGCGTTCTTCCACGGCCGGACGCTGATCTGGCCGCCCGACAATCCCTTGCCGAAATAGTCGTTGGCCTCCCCTTCGACTTCGAACGTAATCCCCTTCGGCAGGAAGGCGGCAAAACTGTTCCCGCAAGAACCCTTGAAGTGAATCTTGATCGTGTCATGCGGCAGTCCTGCCCCGCCATGCAGCTTGCTGAGTCGCGACCCCAGCATCGTCCCCACCGTGCGGTTGACGTTGCGAATCTCCGATTCGAATTCGATCGGCGTCCCGTCTTCCAAAGCCTGCTGGCACTTCTCGATCAACTTGTTGTCGAGAGCATCCTGGAGCCCATGATTCTGAACTTCCTGGCAATAGACGCCCACCGTGTCGGGGACTTCCGGCTTGTAGAGCAACGCCGTCAGATCCAGTCCGTCCGCCTTCCAATGCTTGATGGCCTTCCGAGCATCCAGCCGGTCGACGCGGCCCACCATCTCATTCACGGTCCGGAAGCCCAACTTCGCCATGACCTGTCGCAACTCTTCCGCCACGAACGTGAAGTAGTTCACCACGTGTTCGGGCTTGCCAGCGAATCGTTCACGCAGCCGGGGATCCTGCGTCGCAATACCCACCGGGCACGTATTCAGATGACAGACGCGCATCATGATGCAACCAGCCGCCACCAATGCCGCGGTCGCAATGCCAAACTCTTCCGCACCCAGCAGCGCGGCAATCGCCACGTCGCGTCCGGTCTTGATCTGACCGTCCGTCTGCACCACGATCCGGCTGCGCAGATTGTGCAGCACCAGCGTCTGATGCGTTTCCGCCAGACCCAGTTCCCACGGAATCCCCGCATGCTTGATCGAGGTCAGCGGACTGGCCCCGGTCCCCCCTTCGTACCCGGAGATCAGCACGACATCCGCATGGGCCTTCGAGACACCCGAAGCCACGGTACCGACACCGACCTCCGACACCAGCTTCACGCTGACGCGGGCTTCTGGGTTGGAATTCTTCAGGTCATGGATCAACTGTGCCAGGTCTTCGATCGAATAAATATCATGGTGCGGCGGGGGTGAAATCAAACCCACGCCGGGCGTCGCATTGCGGATGCGGCCGATGTATTCGTCGACCTTGTGACCGGGCAACTGGCCCCCTTCACCCGGCTTGGCCCCCTGCGCCATCTTGATCTGCAACTCGCGAGCGTTCACTAAATATTCACTCGTGACGCCGAAGCGGCCCGACGCCACCTGCTTGATCGCACTGTTGCGGGAATCACCGTTGGGATCGGAGACATAACGCACCGCGTCTTCGCCCCCTTCGCCCGTGTTGCTCTTGCCACCCATGCGGTTCATGGCAATCGCCACGGTCTCATGGGCTTCGCGGGAAATCGAGCCCAGCGACATCGCACCTGTCGCGAACCGCTTCAGGATTTCACTGGCCGGTTCGACTTCCCTCAACGGGACCGGAGCCTCCGCCCACTTGAAGTCCAGCAACCCGCGCAACGACTGAATCGTCTCTTCGTTCTTGTTGGCCAGAGCCGCAAACTGATCGTAGGTCCGCTGACTGTTCGACCGGACAGCATGCTGCAGCTTGGCGACAATTTCCGGATTGACCGCATGAAATTCGCCACTGCGGCGCCACTGATAGAGCCCGCCAGTTTCCAGGTCCAGGTCTTCCGGAACATGCACGTGGGGGTAACCGCGAGAATGCCGTCGAGCGGCCTCTTCCGCGATGACTTCCAGCCCGATCCCGCCCAGCCGCGACGACGTGTACGTGAAGTAGTCATCGACCAGCTTCCGATCCAGGCCGATGGCTTCGAAGATCTGCGCCCCGTGGTAGCTTTGCAGCGTCGAGATGCCCATCTTCGACAGGACTTTCAGCACACCCTTCTGAATGCTCTTGATGAAATTCTTCTGGGCGGTCTCAAACGAGATATTGCCCTTCGGCCCCTTCAGCCAGCCCTTCTGAGCCAGATCTTCCAGAGTCTCCAGCGCCAGGTAGGGATTGACCGCACTGCAGCCGTAGCCGTGCAGACAGCAGAAGTGATGGACTTCGCGCGGTTCACCCGATTCCAGGATGATGCCGCACTGCGTCCGGGTCTTTTCGCGAATCAGGTGATGATGCACGGCCGACACGGCCAGCAACGCGGGAATCGGCGCCCGCTTGTCGTCGGCTTCCCGATCCGAAAGGATGATGATCGGGATCCCGGCCGCGACCGCATTATGAGCCTCGTCACGGATCCGATCGATCGCCGACTTCAAGGCCGCGCTGCCACCGGCCACGTCGAAGACCGTCGAAATCGTCTGTGACTTCAATCGTCCCGTATTCAACGCCCGGATCTTGGCGATGTCTTCATTCGTCAAGATCGGCTGTTCCAGAAACAACTGATGGCAGTGCTCGGGAGTCTCTTCGAACAAGTCTTGCTCGGCCCCGACCGTGATCGTGCTGGAGGTCACGATTTCTTCGCGAATGCCGTCCAGTGGCGGGTTGGTCACCTGGGCGAATAGTTGCTTGAAGTAGGAGAACAACAACTGCGGCTTGTTCGACAGCACCGCCAGCGGCGTGTCGTTCCCCATCGAACCAATCGCTTCGATCCCCGTCGTCGCCATCGGCGGAATCAACAGCCGCACGTCTTCCAGCGTATAACCGAAGACCTGCTGCCGCGTGACCAAAGTGCTCAAGTCGCTCGCAATGGGCTCGGCAGGCGGCAATACGTCCAGCTTGACGACTTGCTCGTTCAGCCACTGCCGCCACGGACGGCTCTGGGCGAAGTCACGCTTGATTTCGGCATCTTCAATGATGCGGCCCTGCACCGTGTCGACCAGGAACATGCGGCCCGGCTGCAACCGGCCCCGCTGCACGACGTTGGACGGGTCGATCGGCAGCACGCCGGTCTCGGAACCCATGATGATGAAGTCGTCCTTGGTCACGGTGAATCGCGACGGCCGCAGCCCATTCCGATCCAGCACGGCACCAATCACCTTGCCGTCAGTAAACGTGATCGACGCCGGGCCGTCCCACGGTTCCATCAAGTACGAGTGATATTCGTAAAACGCCTTCTCGTCGTCGGGCATGGTTTCGTGACCATCCCACGCGGCGGGAATCATCATCAATACCGCGTGCGGCAACGATCGCCCGGTGTGATGCAGCAATTCCAGCGCACAATCAAACGCCGCAGAATCGCTGAGACCTTCAGGAATGACGGGAATAATCTTCGAGATACTGTCGCCAAACAACGGTGACTTGAACAATCGCTCGCGAGCCCGCATCCAGTTCTGATTGCCGCGAACCGTGTTGATTTCCCCGTTGTGAGCCACATAACGGAACGGATGGGCCAGCTCCCAGCTCGGGAAGGTATTGGTGCTGAACCGCTGATGCACCATCGCAATGGCGCTGATGAAATCGGGATCGTCCAGATCGGTGTAATACTTGATGATCTGATTGGGCAGCAGCAGTCCCTTATAGATCAAGGTGAACTGCGACAGGCTGGGCAGATAGAAATACCGTTTCTGCGTCAGGTCGCTCCCGCTGATGGTGCGTTCGGCCAGCTTGCGAATGACGTACAATTCCACGCCGAACTTTTCCGGAGTCGTCTGTGAGGACCTGCCAATGAAAATCTGGCGGATGAACGGTTCCCCCTTGCGGGCCGTTTCACCAATGGCGCGGCTGTCGCACTTCAGATCACGCCAGCCCAAAAAGTTCTGTCCTTCCGCGACGACGATCTTTTCGAACGTCTCTTCGCAGAATTTCCGTTCGACAGGATCAGTCGGCAGGAAGACCAGCCCGCACGCGTAATCCCCCGCGGGTGGCAGTTGAATCCCCAGCTCACCGCACTTCTTGCGGAGAAACTTGTCGGGCATCTGCACCACCATGCCGGCGCCGTCGCCCGTTTCCGGGTCACAGCCGCACGCTCCGCGATGCGTCAGATTCATCAGAATCTGCAGCGCATCGGTCACGACCTTGTGCGATTTCACCCCTTTAATATGGCAGATGAAACCGACACCGCAGGCGTCGTGTTCGTACTCCGGTCGATACAAGCCTTGGGCCGTGGGGGGCGCTGAGCGATAGTGGCTTGAACTGGACATGCGAAATCTCTCTTCTCTCAAAACACAAATCTCAAATCTCAAATACCCCAATGCTGGGAAGTACAGCAAAGACAAGTGAAGCAGGCGAAGGGATCGCTGCGACACTGGTCCGCCAGGGCTGGGGACCGTGTCACACCTGTTTGGCAATACGTTTCTGACTGGAACCACTGGCGTCTTGAACGACATCCTGAGGTGCAGCGACGGCTCCGTCCGCAATCAACACTGCGGCAGCCGTCGTGGCTGCCGAGCCTGTTCCTGTCAACAACTCGATGAATTTCTGCACGGCCGTTGGCAGTGATTTCTGGCGGCGATGAATAATCCCCAGCGGACGCGACCATTGCACGTCCGAGAACGGAATCGCCCGCAACAACCCGGCTTCGACTTCGCGACGGACCGTGGGCGCCGGCAGAATGGCCACTCCCGTGCCATCACCGATCCCCTCTTTGATCTGTCCGATATTGTCGAATTCCTGGACCACATTCACCGCCACATGCTGCTCACGCAGCCATTTGTCGATCCGTTTGCGAATCGTCAATTCATTCGTAAAGGCCACGAACGCTTCACCGTCCAACCGCTTGACCGAAATCGTCGTTTCGACCGCCAGCTTGTGCCGCGGATTCACGACCAGCACCAGCGGCTGGTTCTGCCAGGGAACCACCGCCAGCTCACGTTTTTCTTCGGGAAATGACAATAAGCCCAGGTGCGCCCCGCCATTCAGCACCTGCTCCACCACTTCATGGGGATGCTGGTAATGAATGTCGGCCTTCGCATCGGGATAACGCTCGTTGAACTCCTTCAGACACTCTTCCATTTTCAGCAGGCCGATCGAGTAAATCGCGGCCACCTGGACATGGCCGACGACTCGATCCCGGAACTGCAACACCGAGTCTTCCACCGCTCGGTAATCATCCAACAACTTGCGAATGCCATCGAAAAACACCTGCCCGGCGGCCGTCAGCAGCAGCGGACGCTTCCGCTGCAGCAACACCACCCCCAGATGCTTTTCGATCGCCTGGATTTTTTGCGTAATGGTCGGCTGAGCCAACTCATGAATGGCCGCCGCCTTGGAAAAGCTGCCATGCACGGCAACGTCACAGAAGATTTCCAAGTCGTCGAGATTCATGTTGCTCATCTACAAGACAGTGTCCGTGTGGGCCCTGTCAGATTCTCTTCCGCTCCGTTACTATTGGATTTACCAATAGTATTCCGCTAACGTATTGCAAATTCCGATTCGATGGTAAACTCGGTATCGCCCGTCGTCAAGCACTGACTTCAAGATTTCCCGGTTTTCCGGCCAGAGCAAGCGGAAAATCCGGCAAAGAATGCCCAAGAGGGCCAGCCAGGGCGCTGGACGGTTCTCCAAGTCAAGCCGAGGTTACAACCATAGTCGGGGAACAGCTTTAGCCCTCGCAGATGAGTCACAACGTGCCTTCAAATACACGCCCCGGAATCTGGCTCCTTGGAGGGCGATGCACGGCAGCTCACAAAGTCCAACATTGATGATGCCGCGAGATGCGGTCTTCGTCCCGCCAGGGACATCCGACAATAGCCCACCGTTTCAACGGTGGGACACCAGACGCAATGACACGGCGAGTACCGACAGGGACGAAAGAGATTCCGAACGAGACGTGACGACGATAATACGCCAACAAATCACAACTAAGGTGATGGGCCAACGAATCGCGACAACGATGATGGAACAACCACCGAATTACGGAATATCTTTCACCCCTCCCGGGGCTTTGGCGGTTTCTTTGCCCACAACCCACCGATGAATCGGTGGGCTATTTGTCGGGTGTCCCTTCGGGACAAATTGCGGGACAAACGCAAACCTCGAGCCTCACCCTCCCACGGCGCCAAACATCTTTCAGCGTTACGCCAACAAACCTTCCACCACATGCCCATGCACATCAGTCAGCCGGAAATCACGGCCGCTGTAGCGGTAGGTCAGCTTCTCGTGATTGATGCCCATCAGGTGCAAGATCGTCGCGTGCAGGTCGTGAACGTGCATTCGCTGATCGACCGCGGCGAAGCCGAGTTCATCCGTGGCACCGTAGGTCTGGCCTCCCTTGATGCCCCCGCCGGCCATCCACATCGAGAAGCCCAGGTTGTTGTGGTCGCGACCCTTGGCCCCTTCCGATGACGGAGTTCTGCCAAATTCGCCGCCCCACAGAATCAACGTGTCCTCCAGCAGACCGCGTGACTTGAGATCGGTCAACAAGGCCGCAATCGCCTGGTCACTTTGCTGAGCGTGGTTCTTGTGATTCGCAATATCGCCATGATCGTCCCACGGCTGACCCGCGCCGTAGTAGATCTGCACCATCCGCACTCCACGTTCCACCAGACGCCGGGCCAGCAGGCAGCCACTCGCGAACTGGCCGCCGCCATACAGGTCGCGCGTGGCCTGGGTTTCCTTCTGCAGGTCAAACGCTTCCTGAGCTTCGAACTGCATCCGGAACGCCATCTCCAGCGATGCAATGCGGCCTTCCAACTGAGCGTCCTCGCCCCGCGCTGCCAGGTGCTTGCGATTCAACTGCTGCAACAGATCCATCTGCCGCCGCTGCACCGGTTGCGACACATATTTGTTGTTGATGTCAAGGATGATCGTCTTGGGATCGATGTTCGAATTGTTGATGTGCGTCCCTTGATAGATCCCCGGCAGGAAGCTGTTGCTCCACAACTGCGGACCCACCACGGGACTGCCCGGACACAGCACCACATAACCCGGCAGATTCTGATTTTCCGAACCCAATCCATAGCTCAGCCACGATCCCATGCTGGGCCGCGTCGGCTGACCTTCGCCCGAGTTCATCATCAACAGCGACGGCTCGTGATTGGGCAGATTCGTGTGCATCGACCGAATGACACAGATATCGTCGATGCACTTCGCCGTATGCGGATACAGTTCGCTGACTTCGATGCCGCTTTGCCCCGCCTTGGCAAACTTGAAGGGCGAAGGCATCAGCTTACCCTTCGAGCGACCCCGCGGAAACAGGGACTCGGGCGGCACCTGCCCCGCGAATTTTTCCAGCGCCGGCTTGGGATCAAACGTGTCCACCTGCGACGGACCACCGTTCATGAACAGGTGGATGATCCGCTTCGCCTTCGCGGGAAACTGAGTCGCCTTGGGCGCAAGCGGATTCGACTCAGCCGGCGCCGCCGAAGCCTCGCCGGCCAGGACCGCAGCCAAGCCCAGGGAACCAAACCCGATCCCCATCGTCTGGAGCATTTCACGGCGAGACAGCGGGAGGAAATTGTGTGTCATGTTCGGCCCAAGCAAAGTCATAGGTTCGTCGGATCAAAATTCGTCATTGCGGTTGCCGGGAGGGCGAGGCTTCCGCCGAGCCGCGGATGTCTATCGAGTGTCGCCAGACTACGCGGTTCGGCGGGAGCCTCACTGTGTAAGATGGGCACTCTTGCCCGTCTCTGAATTCGGAACACAAATTCAGACGGGCAGGAGTGCCCATCTTACGGACCACTGCCACACTCAATCCACATACGTAAACTCATTCGCTCCCAGCAACGCCTGCACGTACTGGGGCCAGGGGCCCAACTGACTCTTCTCGTCCGGTGAAATCGGAGCCGACAAGAAATCGACCCCCAGCTTCAGTTCGTCTTCGGTGACCGGCCTGCCATACAGTAACAGGTACGCCCGGCTGATCCGACTGGCGTCTTTTTCTTGTTGATCGGCCGTCAAGCGCTGCGTCAACGCCTGAGCCTGCCGGACCAGGAATTCGCTGTTCAACACAAACAATTGCTGGAGTGGGACGGTCGTCTGCGTTCGTCTTTCGCTCGTGATGTTCGGATCGGGAAAATCGAACAGGCGGAGCAACGGGTTCAAATCGTGACGGCTGACTTTGCCATACATCGTTCGCCGCCGATAGCCGCTCGAAGCCAGATCCCCCGACGGGCCGCCGACTGTCGCATCCAAACTGCCCGACACCATCAATAACGCGTCGCGCCACGCTTCCACATCCAGTCGGCGGCGATTCATTCGCCAGAGATAGCGGTTATCCGGATCGATTTCAAAGTTCTTCGCGTCGTGATTGCTGCTCGCTCGGTAGGTCGCCGAGAGGACAATTTCCCGATGCAACTTCTTCAGCGACCAGCCGCTGGTCTGGAACCAATGGGCCAGGAAGTCGAGCAACTCGGGATTAGTCGGCCGCTCACCGAGTGCCCCGAAATTGCTGGCCGTCGCGACAATTCCGCGGCCAAAGTGCTGCTGCCAGACACGATTGACGATCACCCGCGCCGTCAGCGGATTCGTCGGACTGACAATCGCCTCGGCCAATTCCAGCCGGCCGCTCCCCTGAGAGAATGGCGGCGGTTCACCGGGCGACAGAACTGACAGGAACCGGCGTGGCGTCTCGGGGCCGGGCTTCTGATGGTTGCCGCGCAGATAGATCCGCATGTTGGCCGCCGTCCCATCCACCAGGCTGTGCGCCACGGGATACATCGGCGGCGAGCTCTTCTTGCGACTCTCCAGTTCAGCCTTCAATACGCCCGATTTCTGAGCGGGTTCGCCAGCCAATAACCCATCGACCTTGTCGCGCGGCACAGAACCGGCCCCGTCGTCCTTCTTAAAAACAACCTTCAGCAACTCCGCATGGGGGCCGGAAAAATCGGGCTTTTTCAATTTGCTACGTTCAGCCTCAGGAGTCGCCGCAACCCGTTCGGCATGCTGTTTCTCCAGGTCCTCACGAGCGGTCAGGGCGGTAATCAGTTCCTGTTGAAAGGCTTCAGCGGCTTTCTGTACCGCGTCGGGCACGGCCGCCGTTTCAGTCGCCGCCGGAGCCGTCAAACCGAACCAATCCTTCAACGCAGGAATCTTGTCCTTGTTCTCGCCAGCATTGAGTACCTTTTGCCAGCGTTCCAACATCCATTCGGGAATGGCTGCCTGCTTGGCCAGTTCACCACGCTGCGGTTTCTGCCCGGCGACAGGATGTTTGAGCTGCCAGGCAGCAGTCAGGAATTTCGCCGCCTGACGAGCATAGGTGTCCTGCAACTGCGGGATTTCCCCATCGAGGAATTTGTCGAACGCGTCTTGCTGCTCTTTGATGCGCTTCTGACCCGCGTCATATTCCGCGACCACCGTCTGGGGGACCAGGGGGGCTTCGCGATATGCAGAACTCGAAAAGATTCCGGCCAGACTGTAATAGTCGCGCTGCGGGATCGGGTCAAACTTATGGTCGTGACAACGGGCACACGCAACCGTCAGGCCAAGCAACCCGCGGGCCAGCGTATCGACGCGATCGTCCAATTCGTCCGCGGCAGCCTTCGCGGCACAGCCAGCGTCCGCGTAGTAGACCGGCCCCAGCGCGAAGAAACCCAACGCCGGCAGACGCTCGCTCGATTCACCATCAGGCAATAAATCACCCGCGATCTGCTCCTTCACAAAACGATCGTAGGGCAAGTCTCGATTGAGCGCATTCACCACCCAATCTCGATACCGAAACCCATTGGGATAACTGCGCGCCTGAAACGTATGCGCCTGATCTTCGGCATACCGCGCCACATCCAGCCAATGCCGGCCCCAACGCTCGCCGTACTGCGGCGACGCCAGGAGTCGATCGACCACCTTTTCGTCCGCATCAGCCGACAGATCGCCGAGATAAGCCTGGACGTCCTCGGGGGTCGGCGGCAGTCCCGTCAAGTCAAATGACAGGCGGCGAATGAACGCGGCACGTTCGGCGGGAGCAACCGGTTTCAAACCCCGCTTTTCCAATTCGGCCAGCACGAACGCATCGAACGGCTTCTTCACCCAGCCGGCCGTTTGGACCGCGGGCGGTTGTGGGTTGCGAATCGGCTGGAACGACCAGAAGGCCCGTTGCTCGGCCGATATCACGTATTCACTCAAAGGAGCCGCTCGACCCAACTGGGCCACCGTGACTGTAGGAGCTTCAAACTCCAGCCGCGCCCCGGAAAACACGGCGTGATCACTATCAATCGGACTGCCCGTCCCCGTGGTGGCCCCGGTCGCCACCAGCGTGATAAATTGAGCCTCGGGCGGAATCGGAACATTGAAATTCGCGTACTGGCCATTCGCCTTGATCGGCTCGGGGATCGGACCCGACAATTCAAACTTGCCATCTTGCAGCTTGACCTCTACAGCCGCTCCGTTGACGTATGCCGCGATGACCTTTTGTGCCGCGTCACCCGTTGTGCGGCTGACAATCGCCAGGAGCTGAATACTGGCGCCACTCCCCAAGGCACTATCGTTGATCCCCGCTCGTTCTGACCGAAAGGTAAAGGTCTGCGCTGGCGGCAGCCCGCCCGACTTGCGGAGTTCTGTCAGATCAAACGTGACCAGCGCATTGGCGTGGAGACCGATTCCCGCCTCGGCTCGCGGTGACTTTTCCGGCATCGACTGACCGAGTGTCCGGATGCCGCCGTTTTCGGCCCAGGCATCGTTCATCACCAGGCCATACGATTCAGTGCCACTGCCGACCGATCGAAAATCAAACTTGATCCCACTCGCGATTTCGGTCTCAGTCCCCCAGCCTTGCACGACGCGGTCGACGCCCAGGTCCGTCGCGTCGGCCGTGCCGCCAAACTGGTCCGAATCGAGCGCGTCGCCCAGCGAAGTCTCGGCGACATCATCAAACAGATTGCCTAACGGAATTTTGACATTCAATGCCGGCCAGGCCGCACCGCTGGCAACCCACTTCGTCAGATCGGCGATTTCGGCATCGGGCAGCTTTTGCTTGGGGGGCATCTTGATCGCCCCGGTATGCCGAATCGCTTCGATCAGCGAACTCTCATCCGGCTTACCCGATTCGACAATCGCCCCCGCTTCGCCTCCCTTTTGGAAGGACTCGCGATTCTCGAGACTCAGCCCCCCCTTGGACTGACCGTTACCGTGACATTCAAAGCAGCGGCTGATCAGGATGGGACGGATCTTGCTCTCAAAGAATTCAATCTGCTCAGCAGACGGTTCTGCTGCCCGCAGAGTCGTGCTGCAAATGCACAAACCACACACCAACACAAATCGCGGGAGGTAGGACATACCAGAACCATCATCAGTCGAGGTCTGAGCGCGAGGCGGGCGAGCAAACAACCGGAAAAATCGGCAGGCATTCACATTCGAGCAGATCGCATAATCATTTCAGTATATATCGGATGAATTGCCCCCAGCAATTGTGAAACCCGCAATCAGGGGTCGGGCCCGCGATTTTTCGAAATTGGCGGGTGTACGTCATACCGGCACCGGCACCTGTTTCACGATATCCGCAATGATCTCCGCCTTCGTCGCGCCGCTGTACTTCGATTGCGAAGTCAGCATCAGCCGGTGCGGTAGCACATACCCGGTCAAGCTTTGGACATCGTCCGGCAACACATAATCCCGGCCATGCAGATAGGCCGCCGCCTGCGTCGCGCGAAACAACATCAAGGTGCCACGTGGACTGACCCCCAACCGCAAGCGTGGATCGCGTCGGGTCCGCTCCACGATCTCCACCATGTAACGTCCGACATTCTTGGCCACCTTCACTTCGCACACCTGCCGCTGCATTTCGATCAACTCATCCCGGGTCAACACCGACCGCAACTGGTCGATCGGCCGGTCCGACTGCTGGGCGTACAGGATTTCCAGCTCGGTCGCCGCGTCGGGGTAGCCGATGTTGATCAGCACCAGAAAACGGTCGAGCTGTGCTTCGGGCAGTGGATACGTGCCATGAAACTCAACGGGGTTTTCGGTCGCAATTACCAGAAACGGTGCGGGCAACACATGCCGCGTCCCTTCAATCGTGGCCTGCGATTCGCTCATCGCCTCCAGTAATGCCGATTGCGTGCGGGGCGACGCCCGGTTGATTTCATCGGCCAGCAAGACGTGCGAAAAAATCGGACCCGGTCGAAAGTTGAACTGGCCATCGACAGGGTTATAGATCGACGAGCCCAGAATGTCCGCCGGCAACAGGTCGGGCGTGAACTGGACGCGATTAAAACTGAGATCCACCGATTTGGCCAGGGCCTTGGCCAGCGTCGTCTTGCCAACCCCCGGGACGTCTTCCATCAAGACCGATCCACCCGCCAGCAGCGCGATTGTTAAAATCTCCAGGCATTCGGGCTTGCCACGGATGACCAGGCCGAGATTATCCTGCAATCGCCGCAACGGTTCGCGGTGAGACTCTCCTGAGGGCATCGACGGTTCCTTCACGCGGGGGATTGACCGGAATCGAGAGTCCTCTATGGTGTAGAGGAGAGGTCAGGTCAGTCAATGAAGAATCAAGAAATCCCACCAGGCATCGAACCGCAACCTGTAGGATGGGCACGATCCGGCACTTCGGTGAGTACTCTGCGGACCAAAAGCAGAAAAAGACAAAGAACGGCAGCACGAATCCATTCCATTTTTTTGTCCCACCATTTTTTTGTCCCCAACAAATACAATGTCTGTCGTTTTAGACCGATAGAAAAGAAGTAGAAGACAAAAAAATGGTGGGACAAAAAGATAAAGGCCTTGATTTCGGATCCGGTAAGGTTTTGACTCCGAAGGAGTCGCAGCTATTAGCCCGGGGTTGGAGCGCATGCGCAAACCCCGGGTAGATCAGGTCAGCAGAACAGCACCCTGGAGGGGTGCCAGCAGACTGCAAAAATCGAGTTGCTGGCACCCGTCCAGGCTGCGATGAGAGGAATCTTAGACCTGGGGTTTCCGCTTCGCTCCAAACCCAGGCTACCGGCTGTCACTCTTTCAGAGTGAAGGCACTGGATGCTGTGAATCCCGCTTCCTGTCTCCCCTATTCGTGTTATTCGTGGCTGTTACCTCCTAATCGACGGGCAAGAGTACCCGTCATACGCCTTTAATCTAACGAGCCCTCATGCGTGTCCCTCCCACCAGTCGCCAGCGCTTCACTGACTACCTTGCCGAAACGCGCCGTAAGCGGTTGGCCGGTGAGATTGTCCCGCTACACAAACCCCATTCGAGTGCCCCCCCGCGAAAAAAACTGTCACGGCCCTTCAAGGAATTGATCTGGCAGTTCTGGAAGTTGCTGGGAACCGAACAGAACGCAGTGCTGTTTGCGCTGGCGACCCTGAGCATCTCGACACTGCTGAAACTGATTCCCCCCGCCGTCACGCGGCTGGTGATTGATAATGCCCTGGGACAGTCTGCACACCCTGCGGGCAGTTGGTTTGGCATCACACTGCCGACAGACAAATGGCAGCTAATCCTCGCCCTGTCATTGGTCGTCGTCTGTGTCTCGCTCATCGAAACCGTCATTCATGTCGCCGGTCGCTGGCACGCCACGCGCGCGACGAAACGGGTCCAGGTCGCCGTTCGCAAGCAACTGTTTGAACATGCCGTGCGGTTCCCCCTGCACCGCATCTATCAACTGAAATCGGGCGGTGTCGCCAGCACGTTGCGCGAAGATGCCGGCAGCGTGGGCGAATTGATATTCAGCCTGCTCTACAACCCGTGGCGAGCCGCCATTCAGTTCACCGGCAGCCTGATCATTCTCGCCCTGGTCGATTGGCGACTCCTGGTGGGCGGCCTGACACTGTTGCCGCTGGTGATCATCACGCATCGGGCCTATGTGGGACGCTTGCGGCCCCTCTATCGCGACATCCGGCTGCAACGGGAAGAGATCGACGGCCAGGCGGCAGAAGCCTTCGGCGGGATGCGCGTGGTCCGCGCCTTCGCCCGGCAACGTAGCGAAACGGGCCGCTTTGTGCGTGGCAACCATCTCATGGCGCGGCAAGAGCTGCTCACGTGGTGGTGGTCGCGCGGGATTGAAATCGCCTGGGAAGTCACCCTGCCCCTCGCCTCGGCCGGTCTCTTGTTATACGGCGGCTGGCAGGTCCTGGCCGGTTCGTTGACGCTCGGCGAACTGATGATGTTCCTGTTCTACCTGGCCATGCTGCTGGAACCACTCGCCGTACTCGCCAATAGTTCGACCACGTTCCAGAACAATCTCGCCGCCCTCGATCGAGTTCTCGATCTACTCGGCGAACCGCTGGAGTTCCCCCCGGCCCCGGACGCCTTGGAACTGCAGACCGGACACGTCTCCGGACGCATTACCCTTGAGCATGTCGGCTTCAGCTATGAAGGGGCTGACCACGCTGCGCTGATTGATATTAATCTCGATGTTCAGCCGGGTGAAATGATCGCCTTCGTCGGTCCCAGTGGTGCCGGTAAGACCACGCTGTGCAATCTGATTGCCCGGTTCTATGACCCGACATCGGGATCAGTCAAACTCGACGGCATCGACTTGCGACAGATTAATCTCGACAGCTTCCGCAATCTGCTGGGCATCGTCGAGCAGGAAGTCTTCCTGTTCGACGGCAGCATCGCCGACA
>CAMAVF010000136.1 GCA_945861445.1 Planctomicrobium piriforme
CTGCTCCGAATGATGATCAGCCACACGCATACTCGCCTCCATACTCCGAAGATCCATGATCCATGCCCGATTGGCTGGATCGTATGGAGTCTGGGTAGATGGCGCAAGTCAGGGTAGTGGCGCGCGACTAATTTTTGTGGTTGGTATAAATACCCCAACGGGGTAATGTCACGTAGCCCAGGGTTGCCCGCACCAGCGGGCTACCCTGGGTAGGTATCGCTACAGGTTGACGTACCCTGAAAGGGTTCCATCACCGGCATTTTCGTCTGGCGAGCAATGGCGAGCCCCCGTGGCCGACGGTGCCAGCGTCGGTGCTCATCTGGTGTGACGCTGCATTGTGGATGAGGAAGATACAGACGCCGGCAGCGTCTGCCACGGGGCGCAACCCTTTCAGGGTAGAGTTCAAGGAGACCCAGGGTAGCCCGCTGAAGCGGGCAACCCTGGGCTAGGTGGCGTATCCCCTTCGGGGAATTTGTCCAATGACCGCTATTAAGCGGAGCGGTGAAGGCTACTATGCAAACAATTCGTGATGCACGACGCCGTCTCCGGCGACTGGGACTGGGCGACCCAATGGGTCGGGGACGGTGGTGTGCGGGTCGATGCCCAGGAGATGGAAGGCCGATGCGAGGATGTCTTTTGGTGAGATCGGGTTCGACTTCACGTCGCCGCCGATCTTGTCACTTTCCCCCACCACCCGGCCGCGGCCGATGCCGGCTCCTGCCATGCAGACGGAATAGACTCGCGACCAGTGTTCTCGGCCGCCGCCCGGGCGACTGTTCAACTGCGGAGTGCGGCCATGTTCGCTCAAACACAGGACCAGCGTTTCGTCCAGCAGACCGCGGCTTTCCATGTCGCGCAGGAAGGCGGGGAACGAATGGTCGAAGACGGGCAGCAGGAACTCTTTCAGCCGGGGATAGTGGTTCGAGTGCGTGTCCCAGCCGTTCGCGAAGTGGCTGTAGGTGTCCCAGAAGACGCTGACAAACTTGCCGCCCGATTCGATGACCCGGCGCGCGGCCAGCAACGATTGGCCGAACAAGTTCATTCCATAATTGAGCCGCATCGCCTCGGCTTCCAACTGGACGTCCAGCGCCCGGGCCAGCCCGGCACTCGACAACAGATCGTAAGCAGTGTGTTTCAATCGCTCGTAGCCGCCGACTCGCCGATGTGCTTCCAGGTCGCGGCGGGTCGCGTCGAACTGTTCGAGCAACGATCGACGCAGGCCAACACGGGCCAGGGTGGGGGAATCCGCCGTCGGCTTTTGCCCCAGCACAAATCGGTCGTCGGGGTTGATACCGGCGAAGGGGTCCAGCTTTCCAGACCCTTCGGCCAGGACCGGAACTTCTCGCGTTCCGGGAGCATCGAACGCCGACCACAGGGGATCGTATTGCTGCCCGAGGAATCCCGCGTAGGGGCCGCCCAGCAACCGGAAATTGACGTGTGCGTAAACGGGAAATGGGAGTGCTACGTTCCGCGGAATTGCTGGCCGGGCGAGAGGTTCGCGCTGCGTCGCCAGGTAGTCGACGACGGAGCCGATGAAGGGCCATTCGGTGCGATCGTTGGGGTCAGACTCTTTGCGCGGGTTGATCTCAGGAATCCCGGCCAACGCATAATTGACCGCGTGAAAGGGCCATTGATGGGTCATCGAGCGGACGATCGTCAGGCGATCGGTCAGCTCAGCAAACCTGGGCAGCAATTCGCACACCGGAATGCCCGGAACGGCCGAGGAAATCGCCTTCAGCTCACCCTGGATGGCTGCGGGCGCATCGGGTTTCGGATCGAATGTTTCATGTTGCGGCGGGGCACCGACCAGATACACCAGGATGCACGACTTGGCCCGCCCAAACGACGCCGACACCGGGCGGTTGGTTTGTGCCGCCTGCAGGGTCGAGAAGTCGGCCAGATTCAAGCCGAACAGACTCAAACCACCCAGATGCAACAGGTCACGGCGCGTGACTCCGTCGCACAGTGTTTTAGGATTTCCGAAGAGACGTATCATGCTGCGAGGCTCCTCACAAGATCGTCAACAAGTTGTCATTTGGGCATTACGTAGGTTCGAAAGTCTAACAAAAATGTGGCGTCAATTTCAGAAGGAGTTTTTAGCCACTGATTGACACGGATGAAACACTGATTGGATCATCCTGTGTTGCCGTTTTTTCATCCAAACAATTCCGGTACGGCATGACCTTCTGAAAGGGTATGTGGACGGCCCAGGGTATCTGGAATCACCTGGGATGAATCGATTCCAAATGCCGAGTAAATGGTGGCGGACAAATCAGCGATGTGGATGGGGTTATCGCGCGGATACCATCCCAACCGGTCGCTCGATCCGAAATACTGGCCTGTGGGCAGTCCGCCCCCGGCCATCAGGATGGTATAGCAGCCGGGCCAGTGATCACGGCCTGTGGTGTTGTTGCTGTTGTTGGAGCGCCGTGCGCCGATCAATGGGGTCCGACCAAACTCGCCGGCCCAGATCACCAGGGTCTCGTCCAGGAGACCCCGTGAATGCATGTCTTCCAGCAGGGTCGGTAGTGCCAGATCAACCGGCGGCAGCAAGTCCTTTTTCAAGCGGGGAAAATTGTTGAGATGGGTATCCCAACTGGGTTCATCAATCGCGGCCACCGGCGTATATACCGTGACGAACGGCACGCCCGCTTCGATCAACCGCCGGCCCAGCAAAGTCGACTGGCCCACGAGGTTGCGACCGTAACGGTCGCGCAGCTTGGCGTCTTCCTGGCTGAGATCAAAGGCACTGCGTGTGGAGTTGGAGTCGAGCAACGCATAGGCCCGGCGATAACTCTCACCCACTGCTTCCACCGAGGCGGTCGCTTCCAGCCGCCGCAGTCCCGCATCGAATCCCTGCAGCAAACTCTTGCGCCGGGAGGCCCGGTCTTCGTTCATGTCTTGGGGCAGTTCGAGTTCGTCCATCTTGAACTTGGCGGAATTCGGATCGCGCAAGACGAGATAGGGGTCATACGCCGTCCCCATGAATCCGGCATTCTGGCCGGGAGTAATCGCCGGTCCGTTCCGCAGGATGTACGGCAGCGACACGAACGGAGGCAGTGTGTCGGGCTTCGCGACCAGCCGTCCCACCACCGACCCCATGTGGGGATAGTCTTCGCGACTGGCAAACGTCTTGCTCGACACGGCCAGCGACTCGCCCACTTCGCGCCCGGTGAGTGCGGCATAAATCGCCGGATTGTGGCACAACATGCGGTGATGCACCGATCGCACCACCAGAACTTTATCCATCTGCCGGGACATGTTGGGCAGATGCTCGCAAACCGGCATTCCGGGAACATTGCTATCGATTGGCCGGAATTCGCCGCGGATGGTTTCGTCGCAGTCGGGCTTCATGTCAAACGTATCAATTTGACTGACGCCGCCGGCCTGAAACAGCAACAGACACGACTTGATGCGTGCCTTCCCCTGGGCAGCGTGAGCCCTGCCGTTCAAGACGTTCATCAAGCCCGAAGACAGCAGCGAAACGCCACCCAATTGCAGCAGATCGCGTCGGCGAATCTGATTCGCCGCGCGTTGAAAATCGTCGCAACTTCCCTTCGGCACCGTGGATGCTCTGCCCATGTGGCCTCCGCGAAACACTCTTCGGAACTGACAGCGAGCACGTGGTGGACGACAGCCCACCCTGATTTAGGACAGTCCATACTACCCCGTGCAATCGTTCGTGAACAGAGGCGAAACCGGCTTTATCCCGAGATTTGGCGATGACTTCGGCTTGATCCAACCCCCATCTGGAGCTATCGTTAAGTGACCAAACTTGTCGACCAGGAAACCGGACGCACCTGCATGCTGCGATTCTTTGATGAGCGAAACGGGAACCGCGGAAACCTCAATCGGCAGGAGTTTCTGCGCATCGCCGGTCTGAGCGCCTTGGCGGGTACCGGTTGGCGGAGCGCTGGAGCGGCTGATGGCGGGAAGGATTCGGGGAATTCGTCGAGCGGTGTCCGTCGGGCGAAATCGGTGATCGTCGTGTTCGCCAGCGGCGGGCAGAGTCAGCTCGAGATGTGGGACCCCAAGCCCGAAGCGCCCCTGGAAGTGCGCGGTGCGTTCGCCCCCATTTCTTCGGCAGTTCCCGGTACGATTCTCTCAGAGCATCTGCCGCGAGTTGCTCGGCTGGCGGACAAATACACGTTAGTCCGGACGATGTCGCATGCGGATATGGATCACGGGTCGGCCGTGTATTTGTCGTTGACCGGAAATTATCACGCACGCATCAGTTCGAACCCAGAGGCGAAACCCACCGATTTGCCGTCGCTGATGTCGATCTATCAGCGACTGCGGCCCAGCGACGGGACGATTGCCCCCGCGGTCCTGGTCAACGGTCCGATCATTGTCGCCCCCCAGGATATTGCGCCAGGACAATTTGGCGGCTTATTGGGTCGAGATTTCGATCCGATGTTCGTCGGCAACGTGAATACTGATACCGTAGCCGTGCCGGGACTGGTCAGTCAGCCAGAACTGCCCTCCGTTCGCATCCGCGAGCGAGAACGGTTGCTGGCCGCGATTGACCGTTCGTTGCGCAGTCAGGAATCTAATACGCGGATGACCGATCTCGACGGTCAATATCGCAAGGCGTTTGAATTGCTCGCCGACCCGCGGACCCGTGAGGCGTTTGATCTGTCCGCCGAGCCGGACCCACTGCGTCGCCGGTACGGCCGACATCGTGCGGGTCAGGCGTGCCTGTTGGCGCGGCGTTTGGCAGAAGCCGGTGTCCCGCTCATCACGGTGATCTGGAATCATCAGAGCCGCGGACAGGATCTGCATCCCGAAGACGACGAATTCTACGGCTGGGATACGCACAACGACATCTTCGACGTGCTGCAGAACCATCTGCTGCCGAGGTTCGATCAGAGTTTTTCGGCGTTACTGGAAGACCTCGAATCGCGCGGCATGATGGATGACACGCTGGTGATCTGCATGAGCGAATTCGGCCGCGCACCGTTGGTGGCACTGGAGCGGACGTTTGCGGGAGCCAGTCCCGGGCGCAAACATTGGCCCGCGGCCTATTCGATTCTGATGGCCGGGGCGGGGGTCTCGCGCGGCAAGGTCGTCGGCAAGACGGATCGTTACGGGGGCTATCCCGCGTCGGAAAGCTACGGACCCTGGGACATCGCCGCAACGATCTTCGCCGCACTAGGCATTTCACGTGACGACCATTATCTCGACCCGTTGAGCCGTCCGTACCCGGTCACGGTTGGAAGCCCGATCAGTGCGGTTTATTCGGGGTCGTGAATACATCACTAAGTGGTGTGGTGTTCAGGCGAGCGTCCGGCGTGAGCCGGATGGTTGTTGGACGCTTACAAGCCATGAGTCAACTTGCATTTTTTTTGTAGGTTCGATCCCAAGGGAAGCCTGCACCAGTTGCAGAATCCCGAGGTTAACGCACCGAGATTACCGGACAGCATGGAAATTCTGCCACCTGTGTGTAGGCGAGATACATTGCGAATCATCGCAAAAAAGCCGTGAGTCTACTTCCAGTGTTTCATCAAGGCTAAATCTTCGGGTGCCACTGGCTATGCCAGTGCTTTTCGAACAGCCGAAAGACTACCGGCACTGGCATAGCTAGTGGCACCCAACCCGAAAATTAAGTCGTGACAGAGCACTAGCTTGGAAGTCGCCAAAAACCATCCGGCTTACGCCGGACGCTCGCCTACGAAGAGGATTTTGATATCGTGTTTACAGGTTGAGTACACTAACTCTTGGAGGCGGCGATATAGCCTCGCAGTTGCAGCCATTCTGTGGCGCGGTGCGTCCAGTCGGCGGTCCCCGGCGCATTGGGTCGGGCCCGCATGCCGAACCCATGTCCGCCGCGTTCGTAGACATGGATTTCGGCGGGGATTTTTCGATTCACCAGTTCCAGATAGAGCAGCGCGGTCCCTTGCGGCAATGAGGCGCCATCATCGCCCATCTGCGCGAGGAATGTTGGTGGCAGACCTGCGTCCAGACGGATCTCGGCACGCAGGGCCTTGGTCATCGGATCGTAAATCTTATAGGGATAAATCAGGAGCAGAAAATCGGGCTTATGGGACGGACTGCCGGCCGCCGCAGGAAATCGCAGGTCATTCGTCGCAGCCACCACTGACACTTGTCCGCCTGCTGAAAAACCGAGTACGCCGATCTTTTGTGGATCAATGCCGTATTCCTTCGCTCGACGACGCACTTCGCACACGGCCTGTTGAGCGTCCTGTACCGGGCCGGCGTTGGGTTCTTTGTGGTTCGTGGTGGGAGTCCGATGAGCCAAGCCAAAGGCAACGACGCCTTGCTTCGCCAGCCATTCGCACGCTTCAGACCCTTCGTGACCGTCGGCCAGGCGCCCAAAACCGCCACCCGGCACCACTATGATTCCCGCTCCTGACTTGGCCTGACCAGCAGGCGGCAGATGCACAAACAGACGGGGCCGAGAGATATTCGTCCGCCGCTGGATGCCATCCTTCCCCTGATCAACAATCTCGGCAGGTTCAGCGGGAACAACCGGCTCGGGCATCCCCTGCGGCCAGAGGACGATCTCCGGTAATTCGGCAGCCAGACCGACGCGGCCCAACGTACAAAACACAATGGCCAACAACAGCGGTGTGATTTTCATGGTGGCTTCTCCCGAGAGCTGGAATCTGCAGGTTCAGTGGTGTCACGACGGGTGCATATCATAATGCTTCAACTTAGCGATTGCGCGGCATGAGGGTGGGGCTGAATTGGGAATGCTGGTCGTGACGCGTTACGATGTTCGAAGTGAACCTACACGGATCTTGGAGACCGAAAGATGATACGCAGAGCCTGGCTTCTGGTCACGATGCTTTCGTTATTCGCAGCACACTCAGGCGGCGCTGAGCCTGCGAAGCCGGGGATCTCTGCTCCGCGTCTGTTGGAGAAGGGGGTTCACTTGCTGCTGGATGATCATTTCATCGCGCGTAGCGAAGGAGTGGAGCGGAAGGTCCAATCCCCGAAGCGGATTCTTTCCGAGCCCATCGTCACGGGCCATGCCGGACATCAGAACTGGCAACCGTTTTTGACGGTTCAGCATGATCCGCGGCCGGCTCGAAAGCCGTTTCGGATGTGGTACAACGTGGACGTGAACGCGGACCCCAAGGACGGTGAATGGTTCGGTGCCACCGGCTACCTGGAGTCGTCAAACGGCATTGACTGGCCCGGCCCCTATCAGCGTCTGGATTCGCTGAAGGACGATGGGGGAACTCGTTTCGGCGCCAGCGTGGTCGATGCGGGGCCGCAGCATTCCCAGGCGGCAGAACGCTACAAGATGATGTACTTTGATGCGGGCAGGTTTCCTGGCCCGCGCGTCGCCTTCTCGGCCGATGGGCTGCAGTGGACTCGTCACGATGAAGGCAAGCCGGTCGTTCAGGTCCACAATGGCGAGGACATCTGGGAAGCCGGCTTCGATCCGATTCGTCAACGCTACTTTTTGATTGGCAAAATGGAAGGGACTCATACCTGGACCAATGCCGAAGGGAAGCAAGTCACGGCCATGGTTCGCCGTTACGGCACCAGCTTCAGCCAGGACTTCAAGACCTGGAGCGAACTGAAAATGATCTTTTCACCCGACGACAAGGATTCCGGAATCACTCAATGGTACGGAGCAGCGGGCTTCCAGGTTCGCGGCGATCTGATCGTCGGCTTCCTGCGAGTTTTGCACGACGACCTTTCTCCGGAAGGCGTGCCGCATGAAGCGGTCGCCAGCAACGTCGGAGGCAAGGCCGAACGGCGTGCGAGTGGCGGGGCAGTGAAGGGTTCGGGCACCGGCTACACGGTGCTCACCTGGACCCGGGATGGCGAGACCTGGCAGCGCGACCGTCACACCGACCCGTTCCTCGAACCCGACGCGAAGCCTGACACCTGGGACCACGCGATGGCCTGGGTCGGCAGTTCCGTCCCGGTGGGCGACGATGTCTATCTGTACTACTCGGGCTACCGCTGGGGCCACAAATACCGGCGTTCGGTCGATCGGCAGTTGGGAGTGGTCAAGACACTGCGGGACCGATTCGTGGCACGGCAGGCCGGTGAGCTGGGGGGGACCATTACGACGCTTCCGCTCACGGTGAAAGCCGATGCTCTGGCACTCAATGTCGATGCTCAGGGAGGCGAAGTCCGCGTGCAGGTCACGACGGCCAAGGGCGAACCCATCACCGGCTTCCACTTCGCAGACTGCCAGCCGATCATGACCGACTCCTTGACGGCCCCCGTGAAATGGAAGCAACCGTTGGCGACGCTTCGAGACCAGTCGGTCCGGCTGGAATTCTCGCTCAAGAAGGCACGGTTGTTTGCCTTTGAGACCCAGTAGGTTCACGAATGACAGGCTGGAAGCCTATCCCACGGGTTAGATCAACTCGGTGATCAGTTCACGGCGTTCCAGGATGAATCGTGGCCGGCCCGAGTTGTCTATGAATGAAGTTGCCGGGTCAATGTCCAGGTGCCGGTAGATCATCGCCAGGACATTTTCCGGGCGGTAGGGCCGAGTCAGAGGCATTGCCCCGTAGCGATCTGAAGAGCCGACGATCTGTCCGGTTCGCAGGCCTCCGCCCGCCAGAACGACACTCATGACCTGGCCCCAGTGATCGCGGCCGGCACTGGCGTTGACGCGCGGCGTGCGGCCGAATTCGCCCATACAGACTACGAGTACCTGTTTGTCGAGACCGCGCGCGTGCAGGTCTTCCACCAGGGCCGCGACGGCCTGGTCGTACGCTGGACCTTTGCCCTTCATCGCTTCGGCGATCCGGCCATGGTCGTCCCAGCCGTTGACTCGGACCGTGATGAATGGCACCCCGTGTTCCACCAGGCGGCGCGCCAGCAGCACGTTCTGGCCGGTCGGATTCTGCCCGTACTTCGCCCGGATCCGGGGATCTTCCGCCGACAGGTTAAAGGCCTTCCTTGCCGCCGGTCCTGTCACCAGCTCAAACGCCTGACGGGTGAACTGATCCATCGCGTCGGCCACACCCTGGTTATCGACCTGCTTACGCGAGCCGTCGAATGCCGCCAGCAGGGTGCGCCGATCCTGCAACCGATTTCCGGTCAGGCTTTGATTCATCGTCAGGTTCGGGACTTCGAAGTTGTCGACGTTGGCATTGTTGATGGTTTCGAAGGGATTGTAGGCCTTGCCCATCCATGCCGAACGGCCAAACCGCGTGCTTCCTGGAATGGAGACATACGCCGGGACCCCTTCTCCAGACGGTCCGCGCAGACGGGCGGTGATTGATCCCGCCGACGGCATTTCATTCTCGGGATTCTGATTGTCTCGCAGATAGTAGCCGGTCTGCGTGAGGTGGCTGCTGGTGCGGTGACTTCCGGAATCGTGCGTGATTGAGCGGATCACGGCCAGCTTATCGGCAACCCGTGCCTGTTGGACCATGAACTCACTGAAGAACACACCGGGCAGGTTGGTCTCGATTGCGGCCAATGGCCCGCGATACTCGATCGGGGCATCCGGCTTGGGATCATAGGTCTCATGTTGAGTCGGCCCGCCGGCCATTTCGATGAAGATCACCGAGGCGTTACGCGGTTGATGTCCCGGTTCAGCTCCCTGCGCCTGCAACCTCAGCATGTCGGGCAAGGACATCCCAATCATGCCTGTCAGCCCCGCCTGCAAGAGGCCGCGGCGAGAACAGCCAACACTGGATTGACGAGAGCCTTGTAGAGCACGCATGCCAGCGACCTCCGGCGTGAAATGACGGAAACACACCTCAATCCAACGAGCGCAGATCACTTAAGCATACCTTGATACGACTCGTAAACCAAGAGCAAAAGGAGGGTTGTGACAAAAAGTGAACACCATTTTTCAAAGCGTTTGCGTAGCGATCGCTCTCGCAGAAAGAATGCCGTGGAATCGCATAATATCTTGCCGATGAATAGGACATCGTGTACTCTGAAGGTAGGAATGTGTCAGTGCGCTCACTTACGGACAAGCGACGAAAGAGAAACGATGTTGCACCAGTCTGGAACCCGAGCAATCGGCAGTGGAATTCATCCCCGGTTTGATCGCCGCACGGCTCTGCAGGCCGGCGCGATTGGACTGTTGGGATTGGGGTCTAACCATCTCGCGGCGCTGCACAGCCTGGGCGCGAACACCAACCGGAATCCTTCGGCCCGCGCTGTCATCTATATCTTTCTGTCGGGCGGTCTGTCGCAACATGATAGCTTTGACATGAAGCCGGATGCCGCGGACCAAATCCGTGGCGAGTTTTCACCGGTTTCGACCAGCACACCGGGCCTGCAGATTTGCGAGCACTTGCCGCAACTCGCCAAACGGAGCCATCTCTGGTCGATTTGCCGCTCGTTGACGCACAATACCAACGATCATTCGCTCGGTCACAACATCATGCTGACCGGCCAGACGCCGGCTCCGCCAGGCTTTAACGGCAGCAAACCGATGCCCGGTGACTGGCCCAGCCTGGCCTCCGTTGCCGGAGCCCTCACCCCGCCCCGCAACAATCTGCCACCGGCAGCCGTGTTGCCCGAGCGGTTGGTACACTATTCCGGACGGGTGATCCCCGGTCAGTTTGGCGGTCAGATGGGGGCCATTCATGACCCGTGGTTCATTGAGGCTTCGCCGTTCGATGGGAAGATCTACGGTGCCTACCCCGAATATGGTTTCGATCACGAAGAACGGCCCGGGACCCCGACCGTTCGAGAATTTCAGGCCCCCAGCTTGACGCTGCCGCAGGGAGTCAGTTTTGATCGGCTGGGTGGACGGTTGGGATTGTTGAATCGGTTGGACGAGCAACGCCGCGACCTCGAACGGACCGCCGCTGCCGAGAACTTCGATCGTTACCGGCAAGGTGCCGTCTCGCTGTTGACCGATCCCAAGATCAAGGCCGCGTTGGACGTCGTCAACACGGATCCCAAAACGCTTGACCGCTACGGGAGGAACACATTCGGCTGGTCGCTGTTGATGGCGCGTCGTCTGGTGGAAACAGGAGTGAACCTAGTCCAGGTGAATCTCGGCAACAACGAGACCTGGGACACGCACGGCAACTCGTATCCGCATCTCAAGGACAAGTTGTTCCCACCCGCGGACAAATCGATTTCGGCGCTGCTGGATGATTTGCACGAATCGGGGATGCTAGAAAACACGTTGATCGTGATGGCCGGTGAGTTTGGCCGGACACCCCGTCTGTCGCTGTTGCCCCAGTTTTATAAGACCGCGGGCCGCGATCATTGGGGGGCGTTGCAGACAGTCTTCTTCGCCGGAGGTGGAACGCGCGGTGGACGAGCCGTTGGTTCGTCAGACAAGATCGGAGCCTATCCCGAGACCGATCCTCAGAAGCCAGAGAACATGGCCGCGACGATCTACCACTGCCTGGGTCTGCCAGAAACAATCGCCTGGCACGATGAAACCGGTCGCCCGCATCATATCTATCAGGGCGATCCGATTGCCGGGTTGTTTTAGGCGAAGACGGAAGCACGTGGCCGCATTGTTGTTTCCCTCTTGAGCGTCGATTCTCTGCGAAGTGCATGGTAACATGGCCACGCGAGCCGACCGCCGTCACGATCAGCGCTTCATCATTGTGAATGCAGTAACATTCCCTCCGACGCCGGCAACTTGAGCCACAACATAGGAGAACTCGATTATGGCTTCGCGCCAATCTGTCGTGAGTTACCTCATTGGTTTGTCTTCGGTATTCGCCTTGAGCAGCATGCTCAGTCCTGCTCCATTGCCTGCGGCCGATAAGCCGGCCGAAGTCGAAACGCGACCGGCGACGTTGCTGGGCATTACCGGGTTGAGCGTTAACGGGCGCATTCAACCGCATTCGCTGCCGACGAAGTACTACTTCGAATATGGCCCGACGGTTCAGTATGGCAAACGGACTGCTGAGCAATCCCTGCCCCCGCGGCTGGTCGCCTTTTATCGTGAGTCGTGGGATGAAGGCTGGAATGCGTGGGGCACGTGGTCGGCACTGAAGGAGCATTTCAAAGAGGGAGGCAGCTCGAAGGGCTATATTCGTTACGCCAATTCCTTACGCGACGATCACAACCATGATGATGCGGTCGGAACCGTGCATCTTTCCAAGTATATGTATCCGGGCAGTGTCAGCGTGGGAGGCTTGCCGAGCGCGTTTCTGGCGGCGGGTGATCCTGACTTTCGCGACGCACGCGTCAAGATTGCCGTGCGTGGCAACAAATGGAAAGCCAATGGGACCGAACTGATGTGGTGGTCTCAAAGCCAAAGCAATATCGAAGTCAATCCCGATGAGTTTACCCTGCACCCGAACTATCGGCATTCGAACTGGCTCTACACCGGACACAACCTGACCGACCTGCTGCAGACAGGAAAGTGGGAGAAGTCCGAGTATCGCCTGATCCATGACACCAACTCTTGGAGCTTCGCCGGTAACAACAATGGCGAAGTGCGATACCACTACTGGCCCATTGACGATGTGCAACGGCACTTGAATCTCGACTTCTTCCACATGGTCTGCTTCGTAGATCCGGCGAAGCGTCCGACGGGCTCGATCGATTTCGATGAACTGGAAGTCGCCTACCGCAACTATTCGCTACTGTTGCCCTCCAACGGTGGCAAGTTAGTAAGCTCCCCCGAGGGTTCAACCGCTCCTGAGACATTGCAGGATGGCTGGCGGCATGGTGAGGGGAAGTCGTGGCAGAGTGCCGCGAAGCCGCAGGGACCGCTGGAGTTGACCTACGAGTTTGCTTCCCCGGTCACCGTGCAATCCGTGCAGGTGCATCAGAACTTGCAATGGCCCAGCCGCGAGATCGAAGTGCTGGTGTCGGAAGACGGCAAAGACTGGAAGTCGCTTATGAAGAAAGAGCTGCCCAAAACTTCTCCGCACGGTCCCAATCATACGTTCGTGTTGCAACGCAAACTGAACGCACCGGCGCGACAGGCCAAAGTGCGAATCCTGTCCGGCTATCAGCCCGACCATTGGGGCCTGGGTGAGATTGAGATCTTCGGCACCGGTGCGACGATGCAGACGGACGATGACTGGTATCACGTCACGCTGGATGTTCCCAATCTGACTGCTGGCAAGCCGTGCCACTATCGCCTCGTGGCAGTGAATTCGACAGGGACACACAACGGCACGGATCAGGTGGTCGAGCTGCCAGCGGACACCAAGCCGCAAGTCATCACGGGAGCCGCCAGCCGGATCGTCGGCACGACTGCAAAAGTCGAAGGGCGACTCAATCCATTGGGCAAACGAACGCAGTTCTACTTTGAATATGGCCTGGATACCAAGTACGGTCAGAAGTCCACATCCGTGTATGGAGGCCTGCAAATTGTCCCACGGACAGCCTTCGCCAATTTGACCAATCTGCAACCCGGCAAGACCTATCATTATCGACTGGTCGGAGTCAACGAGACAGGGACTACACTGGGAGCCGACGCCACGTTTGACACGAAATAACTCAAGCGTCGAGCCTCACGACAGCAAGGAATCGCGGTAACTTCGCTCCCCTCGCCTCGGTACGCCGGGGAGAGGGGCTGGGGGTGAGGGGAATGGGCATACCATAGAGCTGCGGTTCTGATTTATCGAAATCGTCCTGTCAAAAAGACCGAAAGTCACAACTGGCAAAGTGACTCGCAAGGCCCCTCACCCCCGCCCCCTCTCCCCGGAGTACCGAGGCGAGGGGAGTTTAGATCTCGCTCCAAACGTGCCGTTCTTTGTCAGGCACCTGAATCGTCACCTCACACTGCCTCTCCTGGAGTAACGCCATGCATTGGGAAACGTTGGAACAGGGCTTCATTCGCCAACAATCGCCCGTGGCCCGTAGCACCGATCTGGCAATCAGTCCGCGAATGGCGGTCTTGCCGAGTGGCGAAATCGTCTGTTCGTTCATGTTCACGGCCCACACGGCGACGAACGATTTCAATCCAGTTCTGACCCGATCGACTGACCACGGACGAACTTGGACGGAACCCCGGTTCGTTTGGCCGCACCTGAGTTCCCGCTGGTCGAATTTCACCAGCATTAGCCGTGATCCGTATTCCGGACAACTGTTTCTCTACGGCATTCGGACCATCATCGACACCCCAGGTGAACCCATCTGGAGTACGGCCACGATGGGATTGAAGGCCAACGAACTCATCTGGTCATCGTCCACCGACAATGGGCACTCATGGAGTGAGCCCACGGTCATCCCCATGCCAATCCCTGGATCTGCGGAAGCTCCGGGCCCAATTTGTGTCACTCGGACTGGCCGCTGGCTGGTCTGCTATTCGCCCGGCAACACATTTGATCCCGGATTGAAGGTCGATCACAGCCAGGTGATCGTGCTGTTTTCTGACGATCGGGGCCAGACCTGGCAGCATCGCACCATGCTGCGTTTTGCCGATGCGACCAGCATGGGTGCCGAGGCCTGGGTCATTGAATTGGCCGATGGTCGTTTGCTGGGGACGTGCTGGCAGGTGGCGGCACCAGGGGGCGAATTGCCCAACGTCTACGCACTCTCGTCAGACGGCGGATCCACTTGGACACCGACGACTTCGACGGGAACTCTGGGGCAAACGACAGCGCTGGCACCATTACCCGATGGTCGCGCCCTCTTTTTATACAATGAGCGAAAGCACGGAGACCCCGGCGTGAGACTCGCCGTTGTCCGGCCGACCGACACCGACTTCGGGATTGAACACGACGACTACGTGTGGCGTGCGGAGACGCGAACGCAGTCAACATCCTCTGGCGATTTGAGCGAATGGAGCGACTTTTCCTTCGGCGAGCCCAGTCTTGTTGCGCTGCAAGATGGAACGTGGCTGGTGGCGATCTGGTGCATTCAGCCGTCGGGGTCGGGGATCCGATATGTCAAATTACGGCTGTGCCTGTGATTGACAGTGCGGGAAGACCAATGGCCTGTAGAACGGGTACTCGTGCCCGTCTCCTATTGAATTCAACCCAAATTCCAATGCGACGGGCAAGAGTACACGTCGTACAACGCTGGAGTTCTCACACATGCAACGTCCTCTTTTTCTCCTTGTTTTCTGCGTCGTGTCACTGCTCATCATCAGTACGACGCAGGGCATCGCTGAAGAGGTCAAGGTCGAGGCGATCGGCTTTACCGAGCGGACGATTTACCACTCGCCCGAGACCCCCGGATATACCGCGTGGGTCGGCCTCTGGCGGCTGCCCAATGGCAGGCTGCGCTATGACTTCACTCAAGTCACTGGTCCCAAGGAAAAGCCAGTCGTAAAGCGACCTGTCTTCGAATCGAAGGACAACGGCGTCACGTGGTCCCATCTCGTTGATACCCCAACGGAAACCGTGATCCTGGATGGCATCATACAGTCCTTGCGAGACTGTGGTCGCGGGATGTCCGTGTCGACTGATGGGACGCTGGTACGACCGATCCAACCCTCGGTCTTCATGAAAGAATCGGGCTACGTCGAACGCTCGACGGACGGCGGCCAGACTTGGAGCGGCAAGATCTTCTTCCTGTCGCCGGAAGAATTCAGGACCGCACCGACGCTAATCCGGCCGCTGCGTGACGGGCGGCTCGTGCTGTTCGCCGGATGCTGGAAGATCGACGATTTCGAATTCGGTAAGACCTTCTTTCATAACATGTTCAAGGCAATGTTCATCTCCACCGACAAAGGTCTGACCTGGAGCAAGCCGATTGTCATCCAGGCCGCTGAACCTGGGCAGTCAGGGACCGAAGAAAGCGACTTCTGTGAGCTGCCCAATGGCGACTTGTTCTGGGTCCATCGCGTGCAACAGCGTTTCTCGCGGATGCAGAGCCTCGTTCGCAAGGTGGGAGATTCATTCGTTCCGGACAAGTGTGAAGTCTCGGCGTTACCGCACAGCGGATTTCCGATGGTTCTCTACACTCGCGAAGGGATTATCCTGCATTTGTCCACACGGTGGGCCTACGGTGAGTTTGCCGAGGGGCGGCCATTGGATGGAATCTGCTGGACGGCAGATCTCGGCAAGACCTGGACAAGACTGGAGATTCCCGGCACGCCCTACTATCCCAAAGCTATTCAACTGGACGACGGCACGATCACCTTAATCGGACATTGGCATAATCAATTGGTGCGGCTGGGGGGCGACAATCAGTACGGCACAGTAGATCAAAGCATCAAGCAACAGACATTCCGATTGCGCGTGACTAGAGCTCCCTGACCACGGCTTTGAAAAACTGCGTCAGCCTTGCATCCAGTCAACATTCCGTATCAACTGGCGGTGACTGCGGGTGGTGGCATGCGTGCCGAGGGCCTCTCACACCACGATTCGTTGTACTGCACTCGCATCCTTCTAGAATTACCTACGAGAGGTCGCCGATGCCCGAGCTGAATGATTCAACCCGCGATCCCGAACTCTTGGAAGACTGCCCGCTTCCAGTGTCCGTGCAGAACCGGAATATCTGGTGTTTTGCCATCTTCTGGAGCGTTTACTATCTCGCGGCACCCATCACCTATATTGGGTTGACGCACGCCAATTTGCTCAAGGCATTCGGTAATAATGCTGAGGTAAGCAATCTGCCGTCGGCGTATTATTTGTGGTTCACGGCGTTGCAGGTCGTGGCCGCCTGGTTGTTTCCAAGCCCCCGGCATGTCAAACCGCTGGCATACGCCGCTGTGGGCATGATGGTGACAGCTTCTGCCGCGGTCGCAGTGACCCTGGGCTGCGGGGCTTCCCCACGCGTCGCCACCATTGTGGTGATCGTATTCGGCGCCGTCTTCGGAGCC
>CAMAVF010000137.1 GCA_945861445.1 Planctomicrobium piriforme
GCGGCTCGGCGGGAGCCTCGCCCTCCCATCAGCTCGAAACACAAATCGAACCATATTTCCCGATAAATGGTTCCCGAAAATCCATCACGGCGTCGCTTGATGAAGCACTGGCCACTGCAACGGACCCGCCACCTCAAATCGCTCGCAACGCGGGGACGATCTCTCCTCGCGCCGCCTGCCAGGCTGGGATTAGTCCCGCGATCAGTCCGACTGCGAGCGATGCCCACAGTCCCATTGCGGCGAGCGACAACGACGGCAGAAACGTGATCAGAATGCCCTCGGTGCCTAATGCCAATCCAGAAAACTGTAACAAGGCCAAGGCGGTTCCCGTTCCCAGGCCTCCCCCGAGCAGGCTGACGACCACGCTGTCACTGATGATGAAGCCGAAGATGTGCCACCCCGTGAAACCCAAGGTTTGCAGGACGGCGTGCTCGCGAATGCGGTCCTGGACGCCCATCACGGTGGTCGTGGCGACCAGGCCCAGGACCATCAGGACGCACGCCACGCCGAGAAACCGGGTGAAGCCGACCAGTTCAATCAAGTCACCGACCGTTTTCGCCTGGAAGGCGCCTTTGGTGCGGGTGCTGGTGGCGACGGGACCGGCTCGATACAGATCGTCGATCTGGCGACAGACCGTCTGGGCATTCGCGGTCCCTGCCAGCAGGACTTCCAACTGCGTCACCGTCCCCACGGAATGCAGGCCGGGGGTCCGCTGCAGGAACTCCAGATGCGTGTAAATCATGTTGTCTTCCGCAGGAGTTGCCGAGCGGAAGATCCCCGCCACTGTCACGGTGACGGAGCCGATGGAAAATTTGCTACCGACCGAGAGTTTTCTTCTCTTGGCGACTGCTTGACCAACGACTGCCGCGTCACGCTGCGTGTCGAACGTCGTCCAATTTCCGGCTTGCAGTTCCAATGTTCGGACGGTACGTAGTTTGTCCGGTGGCAATCCGTTGAAGACCACGACGTCCAGACTCGCCCGACAGTTGTTCATATAGACTTTGATCGGAATGGCGTCTTTCACACCCGGGATTTTGCGAATCCGGACGGCGTAGTCTTCGGGCAGCTTGCTAGTGGCAGGGCAGAAGCGATTGGCTTGAAAGACAATGAGCGAACGATCTTGCTGCTGGTCATTGAGCAGTCGATCCAGACCTTCCTGGACGGCCCCGACAAACGCGAACACGAACATCGCCACGGCGGTTCCGCTGATCGTCAGCAGCGTCCGCGTGCGGTGTCGCCACAGGGTTTTCGCGACGTAGGGAATGAAACGGAACATCGTCAGTTCTCCCCCGCGTGCGCGGCTAGGACGAGTGGCGGCACTTCCACAAACGATCCGCGTTCCAATCGCAGACGCCGGGACGCGATGGCGGCAGCCTGCGGATCGTGAGTCACCATCAGCATGGTCATGCCGAGTTCCGTATTGAGTCGCTGCAGCAGTTGCAGGATTTGCCCCGTCGTTTCGGCGTCCAGATCGCCGGTCGGTTCGTCGGCCACAATGATCGTGGGGTTGGCCACGATCGCGCGGGCAATGCCGACGCGTTGTTCCTGCCCTCCCGAAAGTTGACGCGGATAGTGATCGGCTCGGTCGGTCAATCCGACGGCTTCCAAGGCAATTCCGACTCGCTTGTCACGCTCGCGCGAGGACATGGGCAGCAACAGCAACGGTAGCTCGATGTTCTCGTAGGCGGTCAACACCGGCACGAGGTTGTGCATTTGAAAGATGTAGCCGATATTCCGTGCTCGCCAGCGCGCCAACTGGGTTCTCGAATACTGCGTGATGGGGATGCCGTCAACGAGGATCTGTCCGGCGGTGGGCCGATCGATACCCGCGATGAGATTGAGGAGCGTGCTTTTGCCCGATCCACTGGCGCCCATCAGAGACACGAATTCTCCACGCTCGACGATCAAGTTGGCGTCCTTGAGTGGCGCGATGCGTTGATCACCTTTGACGTATTCCTTGGTGATGCGTTGCACTTCCAGCAGCGACATGGCTTGTTCCTGTTACGTGAGGCTTTAGCTGAACCTCGTGGCAGATGCTGCTAGCGTCTGCGTTTTCTGATGCTGAATCACGGACGCTGGCAGCGTCCGCCACGAGGCTTTGCTGTCATTTGTGCGCTATCGATGAGTCGCGATCGACGATACGAATGCGCTCCCCGTTCACTAGTGATTCGCGTCCGTCCATAATTAGTCGATCCCCGACGTTGAGGCCGGTAGTGACTTCAACCAAACCTTCTGTGGTCGTGATCCCCAAGGTAATCCGGCGGCGTGCGGCGGTGCCGGTCGATTGATCGGCGATCCAGATAGTGGCTTCGCTGTCTTCGTTCTGGATCAATTCTTTCGGCACCATTAATCGTAGGGGCGGGTTGGTTCCTTCCCGTGAAAGTTGCGGTGGGGACATGAACGTGACTTGCACCAGCATGTCGGGCTTCAGGACTGGCGGCGGATTGTCGATGGCCAGCTTGACCTGCAGCGTGTTCTTCTGAATGTCGGTGAGACTTGTCGCCATCAAGACTTTACCGTTCAGGACGCCGGCATGGGCTGCGGTCTCGATACGGACTTCCTGCCCGATTGTGACCCGCGAAACATCGTCCAGTCGCACATCGGCCCGGACTTGCAGACTGCGGGGGTCGTACATCGTGAGGACCGTGCTGGCATCCTGCATGGCTGCCCGATCGATGCCCATCAGCCGGGCACCCGGTTTGGCGTGTAGAGCCAACACTTGGCCGGCTGTCTTCGCCCGCACTTCCGTGCGTTCCAATGCCAGCCGAGCCGCATCGCGAACGGCTTGCGATTGCTGCACCTGCGCCTCGGCGACTTCCACATTGGCCAGACCTTCCGCCATCGCCCGAGTTTCATCGATCTTTAGTTCCGACTGTCGCTGGAGCACATCGCGTCGTTTGCGCAGTGCCGTCCGCTCGCGATCCAGTGAGACCTGTTGTTGACGGTATTCATCGAGCTGCGCGCGAACCGTCTCCAGTTCGCTTTCCACCCGGCGTACGGCGATGGCGGGCTCGGTGCCAGTTTTCTGCGACTTGGCTTTCAATTCTTTTTCCGAGAAGACTCGCCTCGCTTCCGCACCGCGCAACAGGGATGGCAGCCGGGCCAGTTCGGTTTCGACCTTGGCCAGAGTAGCATCCGCATCGGCCAGGGCCGCGAGGAGGACAATCGGCTCGTCGAAGAGGGCTGCTGCCGATTTCAATCTCGCTTTGGCCGTCAGAATTTCCGCAGTCCTGATCCGCACATCCGCATCGGCCCGCTGCAAGGCGATCTCGGCATCGCGACGTACCAGCCGGGCGACGACCTGGTTCGGCTGCACGGCTTGCCCTTCGACCACCAGGACCTCATCGACAATCCCTTCGACCATCGCCGAAACGACGACGGCCTGGGGCCGCGGTTCGATCCAGCCTGCCGCTTGAAACAACGGGGTATTGGACGTAACAACCTCCGTTCGACTCGCCAGAACCGGCACGACGGTAACCGGTTTCGCTCGCCACAGGCTGTCCCGCAGCGACCAGACCACCGTCGCCGCAAAGCCGCTCAGAATGACTAAGGGCAGCACATAGCGGGTGAGTAGGGCACGAGACCGCCGCGTCTGCCCCATGGCGCGGGGCGGCGGCTCGAATGCGAGTTCGCGAAGATTTACAGGATTGACCATGGCGGAAGTTCCGTTCGACTATTTCTGTTCCGGGACGAGATACACACCACTGGCCAGCACGGTCAGATTGCCGGCTTCATCGCGTTTCGCCTTGCCCGTGACCATGACCATCTGCAGCTCTTTGACGCCCAGCAACTTCCGAGCGTCCTGTTCGACGGTACTGCCGGTGGTATCAACGATCTTGATCATGGCCCGATTGGCGGGAATCAGGTCGGTCGAGCAACAATAGTCCCACGGCGTCGGACAGCCTTCGTCCGGTTTGCACGGTTCGAGCTTAGGATCCACAATCGTGAACGCCGCGCGGCCCTCGACCCACGGATTGGTATCTCCGCCAATCCGACCAAGAATGGTCACCTCGGCACCATCTGTGGTGGATGCTCGCAAGTCGCCAACCGGCTTGGCGCCCGCCGGTTGCTCTTTGAGTAAGACATTGGAGGCCGGGGCTATCACCGCAGAGACCGCCGTCGATGCTGGAGCGGCGGGCGGAGTTGCCGATTGATTGCAACCGACGCTGGCGGTGACGACAGCGATACAGGCCAGAAACGTATAGACGCGATTTGACATGGAAGTTCCTTTGAAAAAGATTAGTAAAGTCGTTTTAGTCGACGAGTCATGTCGCCAGTTTGCAATTATCCCCACTCATTGAGGTCTCGGATCCCAGGATGAATTATCTCCCCTCGCCCCAGTAATCTGGGGAGAGGGGCTGGGGGTGAGGGGAACGATCAATCATCAATGCTGAGTCCTAAATCTGCGTGAAAAATGCCATTTGAAGGAAGCAATCACAATGACGCTCGAAAAACCCCTCACCCCCAGCCCCTCTCCCCGGCGTACCGGGGCGAGGGGAGAGAGTTTATTCTTATGCACTCTAACTTCCTAAATTGCCTTCAGTGCATCCACCACGGGCATTCTGAGCGCCTGCCACGCGGGTGGAATTGATCCCAAAACGCCAATCGCCAGACCTGTTGATAATCCATACAACACGGTCACTCCGTCTAAACGCAGCGTGAACGCTCCCATGGTGAAACGCATGGCGACGCCGTCCAACACTGGTATGGCCAATGCGACTGCAAGCAGGGCGCCAGTCGCTGCGAGAAGCACTCCTTCTTGAACAATGCTGAGCGCGATGGCCCGACGCGAAAAGCCGAGCGTCTGCAGCATTGCGAGCTCGCGTACTCGCCCGACGACTGCGCCATACATCGTGTTTAAACCCGCAAACGTACCGGCACCACAGACCAGGGCCACAATCAGCCAGGCCACGCTGCGGACAGGCCCGTAGTATGTCTGTAATGTTGCGTAGTATTTCAGCTCCGGCGTCGCCTCCCATTCGAGATCGACGCGTTCCTTACAAAATTCGTTGACGTCCGCCAGACCTTTCGGCTCGCTGACAGTGACCGCCATCAGACTCAGGTCCTGACGCTTCATGGCGTGTTGCAGGTCTTCGACCGGACACCAGATTTCCGATTCAAAGACCGCTCCGGCGGCAGCAAACCGGCCACTAATGTTCCAGGTCCGGCCCTCCATCTGCAGCGAGCGACCGATCCCCAGTTCGTGTGGCGGGCACCCGAGTTTCGCGTGAGCCAGCCGGCCGACAATGACGGTTCCCGACGTGGGCCAGGCCCCCTCCAGGATTTGAAACTGCCGACGGACCAGGGGGGCCGTCAGCGTCACACCGCGCACGAGTCCCAATGCCGGTTCCGCCACCGACTCCGTAGTGATCTCCGTGCCCAGATACAGTTCAGGCGACAGATACTTCTGCCGATAGCGCGTTTCGAGACGCGAAAGATTCGCTGCCAAGACTCCCGGTCCCTGGCCGGCGATGGTCGAGTTTTCGATGTTCTCACCGGCCCCCAGGGAATGAACCAGCACGATGCGCGGATCGCCGCTGACGGCCAGTGACGTTTTCAGACCGCGCACGAACGACACCACCAGCAACACAAGGAAGACCACCGTTGTCAGTCCCAACAGGGTCAGCGCAGTCCGGCCCGGCCGTCGCAACAGATTGCGAACGCCATAATCCCACGGAAGTAAGCGAAATCCGAACATGCCAGCGCGAACCCGGGTCGGTAGATGGGCAGTCTTGCCCGTCCGCATTGTTGATGGGAAAAGACGGGCAAGAGTGCCCGTCCTACGGCGTCGGCCACGAGGGCCGGTTCAGACTGGCGTTAGACCTGCAAAGAATGCAGGGCCAGGCGCAGCGCGCGGCCGCGCTGCGGCGGGGGTGACGACACCTCATCCCAGCCGCGGTTCAGGCCATCGCCTGACGCGCCCAGGATGGGAACCAGATCAAAGTCGGTCGCGCTGAAACGGGGCGACTCGTGATCGATTCCAAGTGATTCGTGACTGTTAAGAACGGCACCATCGCAGACGCAGTCACAGCATTCGTCATCAGAGCAGGGAAGCGTCGGAACGTCGGAATTGTCGTGGTGCGGACAGCATTCGCAATGCTCAGCAACGAGCACGCACGTCGAATCCCCCTGCGGCTGAGTGAGTCCACTCATGCATTGAAACGGGCACGCCAGCAGGCTGACGACCAGACAGAGGATGAACGACAGATGTCCCATGAATGAAGCTTAACACGACTCGTCGACGGGCGACAAGGTGGATTGTGAAACGGCTCGATGAGTTGACTTGCAGCAAGAGAGTGCACAGGTGGTCCGGGGCCTCACGGCACCCGGCTCACCTAATTGATTCGGGCCGCACCCTCATCAATTCTTTTCCGCGTGTCGCTCATGAACGGGCGTAATCCATGCATTCGCCACCGCGGCAATCGCCAACAAGCCGGCCATGAAGAACATCGTCGTGTTGTAGAGAGTACTCGATGGGTCGCTGGTCCCGGGTGGGCAGACTTCTAACAGCTTACTGATCGTGACCGTCTTCGATTGGATCAGTTGCGACAGGTCCGAGATCGGGGCTCCGAATTTCTGTAGGAACGCGGCCGGGTCGGCTTGAGCGGCCAGATTCTTGATTGCCTGTTGCAGCGTCCGTTCCCGCAGTGAGGCCAATGCCATCGGTCCGAGCACCCCGGCGGTACTCCAGGCCGTGAGCAATCGTCCGTGAATTCCGCCGACGAAACGGGTGCCGAACAAATCGGCGAGGTAGGCCGGGATCGTCGCGAAGCCGCCGCCGTACATCGTGAAGATGACCATCGTCACTGCGTAGAAGACGACCAGCCAGACGACCGATGGGGAAGCACTCACTTGCTGGGCGATCAACGGAATCGACGCGTAGAGCAGCGTCCCCAGGATCAGGAAGATGGCGTAGGTGGGCTTGCGGCCAAGATAGTCTGAGGCACTCGCCCAGAAGAAGCGGCCGAGCAGATTGAAGAGGCTGATCATCACGACGTACATTTTGGCGAAGTCGCTGGTAACGAGTTGGGGCAGGGCGGCACCGAACAGATCGGTCATGATCGTCTTGGCCACCCCCAGCACGCCGATTCCCGCTGTCACGTTGAAACAGAGCACGATCCACAGCAGATAAAACTGGGGAGTCCGTAAGACGGTGTTCAAACCGACGTGCGACTGGCTGACCATCTTTTTCGCGGCCAGTTGTGGATCGGGCGCGGTCCAACCGGCCGGCTGCCAACCCGGTGCGGGAAGTCGGTACGAGAGGGCCGCGAGCACCATCACGATGAAGTAAATCGCGCCCAACGTGAAGAATGTTTCGGCGACACCCGTCGACCCCGTGCCGACGACATACACCCCCGGTTGCCCCCGCACGATCATCTGCGGGACGTCCTTTTCGCTCACGACGACGACTTCGGTCGATTGACCGGAAACCTCGGCATAGCGGCGGCCGGCAGTCGTGGTGAGCTTGACGTCCGCAGTGGCTCCCAGGAATTGAGGTGCCTGATAGAACCGCCTCACCAATTCCTCTTGCAGCGGCGCACCAATGATGGCGCCGCCACCAAATCCCATGATGGCCATCCCGGTCGCGAGACCTCGCCGGTCTGGAAACCAACGAATCAGCGTGCTCACGGGGGAAACATATCCGAGGCCCAATCCGCAACCGCCGAGGACTCCATACCCCAGATACAGCAGCCAGAGCTGATGCAGCAGAATCCCGATTCCGCCCAATAGAAAACCGCCACTCCAACAGACGGCGGCTACTAATCCGACGGTGCGTGGGCCGACCTTCTCCAGCCAACTGCCGGCCACGGCGGCTGTCAGGCCCAGGCAAACGATCGCGACGGTGAAGATGGCGACCACCGATGACAGCGACCAATCGTCTGCGGCAGGGGTCACCACGCCCAGGACGCGCGTCAGCGGCGCATTGAAACTGCTCCAGGCGTAGACCGATCCAATACACAAATGGATGGCCACAGATGCCGGAGGGACGCGCCAGCGGTTAAAGCCGGCGGGCGCGAAGATCGCTTCCTTCGTGAAGAATCCGGACATCGTGCGGCGGCTCCTGAACCAGGCGAGGCGTGCAAGTTCATAAGTCCCATTCGTCCCATGAGTCCCATGAGTCCTATGAGTCCTATGAATTTAATGGGACGGATGGGACACATGGGACTTATGGGACGGATGGGATTAGCAAAGGCGTTGTCGACCGCAGGCAGTATAACAACGCCCGACTCTGGAGAGTCAGGCTACGACGATGGGGCCGTCCACTCCCCATCTTGCTGGTGAATTGCTATATCTATGTCGAACTTCAAAGCGGCTCGCTTGTGTTCGTATTTCCAACCCCAGGAGGATTGCCGATATGGCCCGCCGTCGTCCCGTGATCGCAGGACTCACTTTTTGCATTCTGTTGGGTTTATCTGGCTGGACTTCCGGCTGGTTCAAACCGGAAGAAACGGTCATCAAGGAAGTCGCTCCGGGAGTCTTCTTCCGTAAGACCCTGACCAAGCCGAAATTCATTGGCTGCAACAATGGCTGGGTGGTTTTTAAGGATTTCGTGCTGGTGATTGAAGCCAACTTCCCCAAGCAGGCGGAAGAAGTCATCAAGGAAATCCGCAAGACCACCGACAAACCGATCCGGTACGTCTTCGACACGCACTATCATGGCGACCACGCGGACGGCAACATTGTGTTTCAAAAAGTGGGGGCTACGGCCATTGCCAGCGAAAACAGCCTGGCATTGTTCGACACGAACGGCATCAAAGCGTTTGAAGCCACTCAGAAGGATAACCCCGCCGAATTCGGCCACGGGACGCTGCCGTATGGTAAGCCGGCCCTCTATTTCCCCAAAAAGCTGGTCATTGACGACGGCACGCAACGTGTCGAACTGCTGCACGTCGGACACGCGCATACGGCCGGAGATGCCGTCGCCTGGCTGCCGAAGCATGGAATTCTCTTTACCGGCGACGCCTGCGTGAACGGTCAATTCAACTACACCGGCGACAGCAACACCGCCAGTTGGATCGCCGTGCTGACGGAATTGGACAAGCTGCCGGTGAAAATGATCTGCCCCGGTCACGGCGAATCGACCGACAAGTCGCTGCTGGCGACCCAGCGCCGCTACTTCGTGGAACTGCGGCAATACATTCAGAGCGCCATCGACAAGGGGATGAGTCTCGACGTGATTAAGAAAGAGATCGTCCTGCCGTTCTACCAGGAATGGACCGGAGTGCCGGTGAAGGAGAACGTCGAGAACATTGAGTTTGTTTACAAAGAATTGAAGAAGTAGCAAAACACCACGAGCCTGATCTGCATGCAGATCAGGCTCGAGTCCCGGTATCGAAATCTATGTGATCGGAGTACTCTAAGGCTGCTGGCGTATGCCCGACAACAGCGCTCCGGCTGGGTACGATAGGGGCTGGCAACACCCATGAGGGGACAGTGTTAATGTCCGGTCATGGAGAGACCACCGATGTGGTAACCGGGACTGTAGATGCCATCGGTTCTGCCGACTGAGACGCAGCCGGCGACGAACACGGTGAGCAACACCAGCGTCCATCCGAGGCGGTTGAACATGATGCTCCTTTCCTGGGGCTTGAGTTCTGGCTGCCGTTCCAGCGGCAACGATCAAACTCAATTTGCAGGAGTCGTGCCAAATGTTGAAGAACCGAAACCAGCCGGCAAACAGCAGAAAATGCCGATGACCGCGCGAACCGTTGCGACTGGAATGTCGTCCGAATGACGTCGCGTGATATCAATTCGTGGACGCTCCACATCAACCCGGCTGTCGAGACGACTGGAGCGGGCAAGCTGCGTGGCGAAGCCAAGCTGCGGGCAACAGGTACAAACGGGCCCTCATCACGAGACCGGCAAGCTTGCAGAGCTTGGGGATGTGTAGAAGCGTCAATCCGCAGATGTCGATGGCAGAGAGGTCTCGCAGGTTGTAAGAAATTCCTGCAATCCTGGCAGGCATTCGCGGGATAGGCTTGCAGCCTGTCTAATGACTCTTGGTTTAAGTCATTGATATCCACAGATTTCGCAGATGACGCAGATGACGCAGATGGGATTCTTATCTGCGAAATCTGTGGATGCACTACGAAAGCGCACAAATTTAAAAACGCGAGCGAGTCCATTCCCGCTGCATGTCGCGCGAACGGTCATCGCCGCGGTAGCGGCGGTACACGGTAGCCCAGGGCGCCAGCCGTGGGAACGAACTTGCGCTTCGAGCTTGTATTCGCGGTCACTTTGTGACCGGCTCATACCCTAGCGTTTCTGCTGGGCTCGCAGAATGCGGTCCAACATGCTTCCGGATTTCGTGGGCGTTCGCTCGGTCGCCGCGACCTTGGGCGTTGTGACCGTCGGAATTTGAGCCAGGATTTTTCCTGTCGCAATCGGCGTCCTGCCCGACAGTTGTCTCAGTTCTTCCTGAGACACCTTGGTGCTGGGGGGCGCGACGACACTCGCCTGCGGTTCCGGGATCTGAGTGGTCTCGGCTGCTACGACCCTTAATTGACGGGCTTCGCGGAAATGGGCTCGCAATCGCTGTTCTTCCTGCGAAATGGTTCGAGCGGGCCCTGGACTGGTGGCCGGGACTGGGGGATCGACGCGGACCGGTTGAGGCGCGGCCGGAGCGACTGCCGGCATGGGCAGTGGGGCCTCGGCCAAGGGCTTGCCGGTGGGCTTCAGAATCCGTAAGCCCAATGGCGGCGCGGTGGCTCCGTGTGCCGGCGAGGAAGGGGCTCGGAAGCGGCTGAAATGACCGGCCGTGATGGCGGCTCGGATCGGACGCGGTGCGTCCCAGCGCGACAGGCACCACAGGCCCACGACCAGCAGGAGCATCGAGCCCACGCTGAACCAGACGACCTGCATGCTGAAGGTGGCAGGGGCAAACTTGGGTGCGACGGCGGCCTTCGGTTCCGGAGCCGGCTGCAAGGCGACGATGGGATCCGCAGCGACCAATTTGGGCACCGCGTTGGGAAGTTCCAGGGCCGGTCCAGCGAACTCGTCTGCAATTCGACTTTCTTCGACGTGGGCCTGAACGACACCCTGGTCCCCGACCTCGGGCTGGTCGGCATTCGCTCGCACCCCGGGCCGCGGCTGCCACGACATCCTCTCGACTTCGTGATAGGCGGATGCCGAGGCGTGATTGTCCTGCGATTTCAGCGGCTTCGGCGGCAAGGCACGTCGTGAGTTGGCGCCGGGTGCGGTGGCTTGCGAGCGTTGCGGGCGATTCGTCTGCGGCATCATCAACAGCGGGCCGCCCGTTGGCGAACCACCCTGGTGGGGAACTTCACTGAAATCCTCAGCCGGCGCGTTTCCCTGACGAGTCTGTCCCAAATGCTGCATTTGAGCAGGCGGACCGCGTTGAGTGGTGGAAGGCTGCGGCGCACGCAGGGGCTTCGCGCTGGGTACGGGACGTAACTGGCGTGGCGCAGGAGGCAGAATCTTCACGGCGTCGCCGGCCAGCGGTGGTTGCGAAATGACTTCACGGGGCGGTACAGGCGACGGTGGTCCCTCGGCAGGAGCTTTCAATCCGATGACCGGAGGGAATGCCGGCAGCCGTTCGCGCTTCACCGTTGCAGGGTCAAACACCAGCACGGTACCACTTTCGAGTAACTGTTGGTCGACAGGACGACTGGAATTCTGCCGCAGCACAGGATTCGGGGCGATGACCCGCACGAACGGAGGCGATTCCCCATCCTGATGCAGCCATTTCATGACGGACACCAAAGTGGCTTGATCGCTCGGGACGGGCACTACGATCGGCTGGGGCTGCAAATTGACAAATGCCAACTGGGCGAGCGGTGGAAGTTTAGAACTGGTCGCATTCGATGTGGCGACCGTGCCACCTGCGGGCGTGTCTTTCGGGTATTCGCGAAGTCCTGTCTTAACCTGCGCACGTTGCGCCTCCAGCAGGACGACATCTCCATTCATAATCTCATACTTCGAATCGGGCGAGAGGAAAGTCTGCATCCCACCACGTCCCTGCCGGACAATCCGGACTCCACCCCCCGCGGCGGGACTCGCTCCCCCGGCAAGCTTCAGCAAGTCACTCAAGGTGATGTGTTGCTCCTGAGCGAAGTAGACGCCGGGCTGGGCTACCGCCCCCATGATTCCAAAATAGCCACCCTTGGTGGATGCCTGCCAGACAGGGGATGTATAGTGTCGATTCGGATGGGCGAATTCCGATGGAACCTCCTGCTGCAACATAGGTTCTGGCTGAGGCTGAGAATTCGGTGGCGGACCTGCACCCTGCATCAGAAGGATCTGCGAATTCTGTTGTTGCTCAAATTCTGATTCGGTGAGGAATTCTGGATTGAAGGTCTCACCAAAGATCGCCCCGGGTTGCGCGGGGGTGCCCCGACCCTGACTGAGAGCCGATTGAGCTGACGTAAAGTTTTGCGCCCCTGCGGTTAAAGGCGAAAACGCAATCGTAGCCAAGAGAATGTAACGGACGACGGTCATTCCGTTGACCTCCTACAGACAGAGCATCCACGTACGAGTGCAAGAACAGCACTTGATCGTCGAAACCATCGGCCAATCTCGGCGTCAAGGTTGAGGGAAAATTCCGGGAATAGCAATTGGGGGATCTTTGAGCTGTAGAGACCTTGAGTCGTCTGGGTTGACTGGTATGGGAACGTGCTATCAAGGAGATCGGACTATCCACAGATTACGCAGATTTCGCAGATGGAAAAATGAGATCAATCTAGGTTGTGTGATTTGCTCTCGCTCTGGCAGCTGCACCCAAACGGTTGCAGCCGTTAATTGGTGGGGCAATCAATTCGTGGTGATTATTTGACAAATTCATGCTCCCCTCGCCTCGGTACTCCGGGGAGAGGGGCTGGGGGTGAGGGGCTTGGCGAGTGTCATCTGGGTCGAGACCCCAGCATGCACGAAACGACAATTTGCTCTGCTTACCTGATCTCTGAGCCAATAGTGAATCGTGCCCCTCACCCCCGCCCTGTTCGCTTTTTTCGGCCGAGGCGAGGGGAGAAGGAGTTTTCCGGAGGTCTTCGCTATTTAACGGCTGCACCTGACCTAAACTGCCGATCCAACATCCCGCGACCGACTTGCAATCCGAACCGGTGTCGTGTTCCAATGGCTGCGAGTTCCGCGTGTCAGCGGAGATGGTTGTGCCTCGCACGCTCGCGGAACATGATCGGTCATACCAACTAGAGGAGTCTCCATGCCGCCCGAAACCTCACTGGCAATCGATAGCGGGCTCAAAATGCTCGACTACGCCGTCATTGTGCTGTACATGGTTTCGACATTCGGCATTGCAGTCTGGTTCGGGCGGAAACAGGAAACGACGGAGGACTTCTTCGTCGGCAGTCGGCGTATGCCGTGGTTTGCCGTAGGGTTAAGTATTCTCGCGACCCTGTTCTCGACGCTGACCTACTTGGGCATGCCCGGCTACACGATCAAGAACGGTATCGCACTGTTGCTCGGCTTCATGGCTGTTCCCTTCAGCATGACAGTTGTCTTCTTCTTGTGGATTCCCTTTTTTATGCGCTTGCGGGTGACGAGCGCCTACGAGTACCTCGAACGTCGTTTCAACTACGGAGTCCGACTGATCGGTGCCACGCTTTTCATTCTGCTGCGCCTGGGCTGGATGAGCATGGTGGTGTATGCCGCGTCCATGGCTCTCGATCGCATCAAGGGGGGAGATTTCGTGTTCCTGCCGGGCCACGACATTTTCTGGTGGATTGGTGCCGTCGGCGTGGCTGCGGCGATCTACACCTCAGTCGGCGGCATCCAAGCCATGATCTGGACAGACGTCCTGCAGTGCGTGCTGTTGCTGGCTGGGGTTTTGATGGTGATCTTTTATGTGATGATCGTCGATCAGACCGGCCCCCTGGACTGGTTGTCGATCGCGGCCAATCATTCCAAAGACCATATTGCCATCCCCTTATTCTCGCAGGACATCACTGTCGAAATTACCATTGCCTGGGTGGTCATCAACAACTTCTTCTGGACGATTTGTACGCATGGCTCGGATCAGGTCGTCCTGCAGCGGTATTTTTCGACGTCGTCTCAGAAAGCGGCTCGCAGCAGCTACATCATCAACGAGATCGTCAATTTCTCGATGGCCATGCTGCTGGGTCTGGCCGGGCTGGCGTTGCTGGCATTTTATTTAAAACACGGCCAGTTGCTCCCTGCCGGATGGACGATAGCGCATGACGCGGACAAGTTATTTCCGCACTTCCTGGGAACTCAGCTGCCTGTGGGCTGCGCCGGACTGATTATTGCCGCATTCCTGTGTGACGCCATGCAGACTCTCGAATCGGGCGTCAATTCCATCACGGCCGTGGCGACGAACGACATCGTTCCCCGCTTGCGGCAAGGGCGTCCACGAATCGTTAGTGAGCTGACCTTTGCGCGGCTGACTACGATCCTGATTACAGCACTGGTGACCGCGAACGCCTTTTTCGTGGCCCACCTGGTCGTCGTTCACAAGTTGACCCTCGTGGCCATGATGCCCAAGTTTTTTAACCTGTTCGTCGGTCCGCTCGCCTCGTTGTTCGTCATTGGCATGTTCTTCCCTCGTTGCACCGCCCGGTCGGCCATCGTCGCCGTGCTACTGAGCTTGTGTGTTTCGGTCAACTGGAGCTGGTACAAAGAGATCTATGGAACCAAAGTGGGGCCGACGTTCTTTCTGTCCATTGCCGTCCCTTGGATCACATCGGTGACGACTGCGTTCTTGCTGAGTTTCGTGATTGAAAAAGGTGGTGACCATCCCGGCCGCAAGCTGACCTGGTTCGCCATTGTCAAAGGTCAGCCGCTGGAAGCAGAAGACCCCGCCTAGACAGTGATGTCGCCACGTTCGCCAGACCGTGGGCAATGGAATGCATTTCCTGATTCGCCCACGCTCAGGCGACCGTAGTTGCAAACCGAGAATTCATCTATGATCAAGTACTAGCTCGGCGCTCGATGTCTTATAAGGAAAGCTGTTATGCAAGAAAGCCGAATTCAACGCTGCGGTATCTTGGAGGTCCTGATCTGGACCTTAACCTTGGCAGGATGTTTTCTTCCCAGGGAATTGCCGGCCGAAGATTGGCGGCAGTTCCGAGGCCCCAATGCCAGCGGTGTGGCGCCGGGAAATTACCCGCTGCCGACCGAATTTTCGACGACCGATAAGGTGAAATGGTCGGCCAAGATCGGCGACGGTGTGGCCTCGCCCATCATTGCTGGTGGAAAACTGTTCGTGACGGCGATGACGGCACCGGACAAGTTCGGCGTCCTGTGCTTCGAAGCTGGAACGGGCAAACCCGTTTGGAAGCGAGAATTCGATGCCGGGAAACTCCCCCGCATCACCCCGCCCAACAGTCCGGCGTCTTCAACCCCGGCGACGGATGGCAACCGCGTCTATGTCTACCTCAGTACCCTGGGAGTCATGGCCCTGGATGTGGCCGATGGGAAAACAGTCTGGGAGAAGAAGCTGCCCATCCCCGCTTATCTGATGGACTGGGGCGCGGCCTCATCGCCAATCGTCTACAAGGATAAAGTGATCTTCAATCAGGATGACGATCTGAACCCGATGCTCTATGCCCTGGATTCGGCGACGGGAGCCGAACGCTGGCATGCCGAACGGAACGAAATGCTGGGCGGCTACGCGATTCCTGTGATTTGCGAAGCGAACGGCCAGACGGACATCGTCGTGGCCGGGACCGGCCGACTGAAGGGATACGACCCCGAAACGGGCAAGGAACGCTGGACCTGCAACACCCTGTTACGCACGATCATGACCTCGCCTGTCGTGCGGGACGGAATCATTTATCTCGCCAACCAAAGCTACGGCGATGGCAAGCGGACGCTCAAGTTTGCCCTGCTGGAATGGCTCGACACCAACCAGGATGGCGAACTGGCCCGCACGGAATTGCCCAAAGAATTCTGGAAGCGGTTTGACCTCTCGGACAAGAACAAAGACGGCGTCGTCAAAGGTGACGAACTCGACACCGCGTTTCAGGCGGCGGATAACCAGGTCGGTGGAGGCTCGAACATTCAGGCTGTCCGCGGCGGTGGGAAGGGAGATGTCACCAAGACCCATGTGGTCTGGTACAACGATTATAAGTTGAAAGTTCCCGCTTCGAACCTGGTTTCGCCGCTGGTAATCGGTGACCAGTTGTTTATCGTGAAGAAGGGGGGGCTGGCCAGTTCCTTCAATGTGAAGACCGGTGAAACAAACTGGATGCTCTCGCGCATCAAGAACATCGGCGACCACTATGCCTCGCCGATCGCCGCCGACGGCAAGATCTATATCGCCGGAGAAAACGGCTTCGTCGTTGTCCTGGCTCAGGGACCCAAGCTGGAAGTCCTGGCCAAGAATGACATGGGCGAATCGTGTGTCGCCACCCCGGCGATTGCCGACGGTCGGCTCTTCATCCGCACTCGCGAACACATCTACTGCATCTCAGAGGAGGCGAAGTAAGCATGAGTCGACTCACTCGCCGCACGTATTTCATCGGAATTCAGTCCCGGTCCACCATAAATGAACCAGGTGAGCCGGGTGCCGTAAGGCCCCGGATCGGGACTGCGGTTGCGTTTCTGCTTCCAGCGAAGAATCCGGGGGCTTACGCCGCCCGGCTCGCCTATGCCTGTTGCTGCGCAATCCTGCTGAATTTCCTGCTCGCTGGCTCCGCGATCG
>CAMAVF010000138.1 GCA_945861445.1 Planctomicrobium piriforme
TGGAACTGGTGTCGCAACATTCTCGGGCCTTCAGTACAAGCGTTGCGGATGTTGGCCTACAATCCACCTCCGACCCCCGAAACAAAATCCGGATGAACCGACCACGGCCGCATCATCCCCTTTTCATCACACCAGGCCCGACCCCTGGCGCTTCGAGCTTGTATCAGGGATCGCCTGATTGCTTCTAACGTCCCAAGTGTTTGGCGACGATCTTGACTCGTGGCCGGACGATGCTGCGTGACGCCGTCTTGTCGGCTGGGGTCTCTGTGGACTCTTCTTCTGCCCCCATCTGCTGGTGCGAAATCAATTCGTTCAACAGATGCTCAATTTCGGCATGGGTGACTTCATTGTGGCGAATGACCAGCAGTTTGGCATGCGAGGTCTGAATCAGATGGATCGTGCCACCTTCGCCGTCGGCTTCCATCCACGGTGAATCCGGGGGACCACCGGTGGCACCGATGATCGTGTGAATGAGCGTGTCCTCAGGGGTGAGTTTCTTTTCCGACCCGCTGGTCCCAGACCCGCTGAGGCTTGGATTAATGCAAATATACTGCACCTGTTGATGCGGTTTGGCAGGCTCGGCAACTTCCACGACGGGTTTTTCCAAGAGAGCCCGCACATCGTAAATCCGTGCAAATAGAATGCTCATCTGGCGCGCACTCGATGTAATTCGAATGCCCGTGTCTTCGCAGACCCAGCCCAATTGAGCTTGCCCCAGAATCCGTTTCAATGCTGCGCCAATTGAGACGTTACGCAAGTTGCATGTCACCTCAATGGTATCGCGGGCGATCTTGATGTGTTCTTCGTCGTACCAATAGTCCAAATTGCGCTTGCCAAGGATTTCCGCCAATGCGTCCTCTAAGGGAACTTTATCGAGCTTCAGCGTGATCGGCTCATGGAGTCGCTGTCGGACTTCTTCGGCGGTCTGGGCTGTGGGGTGCTCGTGGTCGTGATCTTCAGCGGCATGCGCGGAATCGGGCTTCGTCTCGGGTGTCTCGGCGAGAAGATTGCCCCAGAAGATGCTGGCTGCCACGCAAATACCGAGTATTCCAACGACTCTGCGCATGATCCGCTCCTGGAAGTGACGTGTCGACTTTCAGACGCTGGCCGAACCGCGAGACTGCGGCTGGCAGATGCTTTTCCATGGGTAAGGCTACCCCTCGAAGATGCGGTTGGCAATGCGAACCGTGGCAACTACGTCGCTCGACTCTTTAGAGATTTCTCCCCCTAGAGCGGACTTTGGTCTGTGAACTGACTAAGATAGGCCGATTATCGCCGGGCCATTTCGGTTCGGCTTGTGGCCAACTCTCGAGTGCGGTCTGGTCAGTCCCCCGGGGCTGCAGATCGGAAGAAATTGTGATGAGATTCCCGTATGACGACGTTGAATGAAGGGGCCGTTTCGGCCGCATTGAAATCGGTTCAAGATCCCGAGCTGGGCAAGAGTCTGGCCGATTTGCGGATGATCGATCAGATTCGCATCGCGAATCCCAACACGGTGACGGTGAAGATCGACCTCCCGACGCACGCCTATCCGCGTCGCGAACGGCTGACGGATGCCATTCGCCAGGCCATCCAATCCAAGCTGCCGGAAGCGAGCACGGTTAATGTCGAGTTCTCCATCAAGACGAAGGGCAAAGATTCCGGTGGCTCACTGGGTCTGCATGTCAAGAACGTCATCGCGGTCGGCAGCGGCAAGGGTGGCGTGGGCAAGAGTACCATCGCGGCTTCGATCGCCTACGGCTTGAACCTGTTGGGTGCGAAAGTTGGCCTGCTGGATGCCGACGTCTACGGACCCAGCATCCCGCACATGATGGGGGTCAATCAGCGGCCTGAGATTCATGAGAAGGTGGGCGCGAACGGCCAGAAGTTCAACCGGATTCAGCCGATCGAAAAGGACGGCTTGAAGATCATGTCGATGGGCTTCCTGGTGCCGCCCGAGCAGGCCGTCGTCTGGCGTGGTCCGATGCTGCATCAGGCCCTGACGCAGTTCCTTAAGGATACTGAGTGGGGGGAACTCGACTACATGATCATCGACATGCCCCCCGGCACCGGCGACGTCTCATTGACGCTGTCACAGTTGCTAGGCCTGGCCGGTGCTGTGGTGGTCTGCACGCCGCAGCAAGTCGCATTGCTGGATGCCGTCAAGGCCATCAGCATGTTCCGCACAGTGAAAATCCCAGTCCTGGGGATCGTGGAAAACATGTCGGGCGAAATCTTCGGCCGCGGCGGAGCCCAGAAAAAGGCGGCAGAGATGGGATTGCCGTTCCTGGGAGAAGTCCCGATCGATGGCAGCCTGTGCGTCAACGGCGACGCCGGTCGCATCAGCGACAACTTCGCTGAAGGCAGTCCCGCGCGAGCGGCATTGCTGAGCATCTGTGAAAATGTCGCCATGCAAGTGGTTCGAGAGTTGGCGTCTGGGCCAGCAATGCCGACCTTGGAAATCCTGTAAGTCAGAGTATCACGTGGCCGACGCTGCTAGCGTCGATGTCAACGCCGACGCTAGCAGCGTCGGCCACGGAATCCGGGGGCTTACGCCACCCCGGCTCACCTGGATTAAAAGGGATTACTGCAACTCTATTTGAGAAAGAGGTCCCCACCATGGCTTCGGTTGACTTCAAGGAACAGTTGTTGAAGGGTTTGGGCGGTCCGTGGCCCGCTGGCGGCGATTTAAAGCCGAAGATCGTTGAACAAGCCATTCAAAAAGATGGCTACCGGATTGAGAAGGTCACCTATGAAGTCGAGCCGGGTGACCCCATTCCAGCCTACGTCCTGATTCCTGACGGAGTCAACGCGACGAACCCCGCCCCCGCCGTCGCCGTGTGGCATCAGCACAATGGTGCCTATACGATCGGCAAGACCGAACCGGCGGGACTCGGCGGCAGCCCCATGCATCACACGGGCGTCGCACTCGCCAAGCTGGGCTATGTCGCGATCTGCCCCGATTCCCTGACATTCGGCGAGCGACAAGATCCGACCAAGAAACAACAGGGAGGCAACTACGAACGCTTCGAGTTTCTCCGGTATCTCGTCGCGGGAAAGTGTCTGGCCTGGAAGGACATTCTCGACATGCGGCGGACGATTGATTATCTCGTCACGCGCCCCGAGGTGAAGGCCAATGCCCTGGGTTGTTACGGGCACTCGATGGGCTCGACGCACTCGTATATGGTGGGTCCGTGGGAAGAACGTCTGAAGTGCATTGTCTGCAACTGCTGCCTGCCGACCTATAAGGCCATTCATCGCGAGCACATGCTGCACTGCTTCCCGAACTTCGTGCCCGGGATTTTTCAATACGGCGATACGCCGGACATCGTGGCGCTGATTGCTCCGCGTGCCTTGCACATGAACTTCGGAGAAACCGACGGCGGCAGCCCGATCGACGAAGTTAAGAACGGCTTGAAAGTCATCGCCAACGCCTATTCCGCGATTCACGCCGACGAGAAGTTTTCGTACTTCATCGAACCGGGCGTAGGACATGTGCTGTCTGACGAAATGTGGCGGCGGACGAAGGCAGTCTTCGCGAAGCATTTGCGGGGCTAGACCTGGCCCATTTCGTGGACCATTTCCACCAAGCCAATCACGTTCTCGGGCTTCAGATCGGGAAATACCCCGTGGCCGAGATTGAAGATATGTCCGGGGCGGCCTTCGGCGGCGTCCAGGACCGCTTTCGCTCGTTGGCGGATTGTTGGCAGATCAGCATACAGCGTGACCGGGTCGAGGTTGCCTTGAATCGCCACATCGTGACCGAAAGTCGCCCAGGCGTCGCGCAGGTTGATACGCCAATCGACCCCCATGATTTGCCCCCCCGCTTGTCGCTGCAGAGGTAGCAAAGCGGGGTTGCCGGTCAGGAAGTTGATCACGGGAACGTCGGTCGGCAGGCCATCGATCACCATCTTGGTATACGGCAGCACAAACTCGCGATAATCATCCGGCGACAGGCAACCGGCCCAACTGTCGAAGATCTGCACCGCCTGGCAACCGGCATCGATCTGGGCTCGCAGGTAGCGAATCAGACTGCGGGCCAGCGTCTCCATCAATGCTCGCCAGGCTCCCGCATCGGTATACATCCAGGTCTTGGTCTTCGCGTAGTTCTTCGAGCCTCCCCCTTCGATCGCATACGAAGCCAGAGTGAAGGGTGCCCCCGCGAATCCCAGCAGCGGGATGTCTGCCGGAAGCTGTTTGCGGATCAGCTTGACAGCGGCAAACACGTAGTCCAGACAGCCGACGTCTTCCACCTCATGAAACCGGCCGATGTGCGACGGGGTCAGCAACGGGTTGTGGATGACGGGGCCTTCTCCCTTGAGGTACTCCAGATCGAGTCCCATCGGTTCGAGAATGGGCAGCAAGTCGGCGAACAGGATGGCGGCGTCGACACCCAATCGTTCGCGAGCAGTCAGGGTGACTTCGGCAGCCAGTTCGGGCCGCTTGCACAGTTCAATGAAGGTGACCTTGTTACGGACCGCCATGTATTCGGGCAGGTAACGTCCGGCCTGCCGCATGATCCAGACGGGGGTGGTATCGACCGGTTCGCGTCGCGCGGCCTTCAGGAAACGACAGTTCTGCAGTTCAGGAGTCAGCAAAGCAAAGTTTTCCAGCAACAAAATGGCCATGCAGGGTGCCGCAGACTCTCCACGGTGGAGCCGAACGCGCACAGCGACATCCTTTATAAGGTGCGGCAGGGGGACACGAAAGGGAGCACAGCGACAGTCTTTCCCCTCCTCTCGGTACGCCGGGGTTTCCGAACAGACGTCAGCAGCAATTTTGCCACCTTCGACATCTTCAACTCGTGGGACGGGTCTGGGGTGATGAAAAGCTGGCCATATCGGACGAAAGTGTTCGTCCGGCCTTTGTTACACGTCGCAATCGCGGGTCAGGGGCGTTACTGGAGGGCGTGACCACTTAATCGTTCCGCTCGCTCGAATACTTGCTCAGTCAATACCCATTTTCATCATCCCCGGCATGGCCGTCTTTTTTCTGCGAATGTTCATCTCTCGCGATATTCTGTTAAGAACTGCACACACATTCCGAATCGTGTGCTGGCGGATGAGTGACTTTTGAAACCGGATTGGACTATACTGAGTACCTGAGATGTCCGGGACTTGTCCGTCCCGCTGCAGTATTCCGGGCCAGGGAAGACACACATTCATAGGAAAAGGATTATGGCAAGACGAGCGTTAGGTTGGGCGTTGGTACTGGTCGTGGCCTGGACAGTGCGTCCGGCAGTCGCGCAAACGGCATCGCCTTTGAAGGCGATTCCCAGTGACGTTGCCGTTGTGGTCCGCGTCAAGGGTTTTCAAGGAACCCTCAACAAGATCGCCAGCTTGGCGGATGCCATTCAGCCGGGGACCGGCCAGACTGTCAAGTTTGGTGGGGCCGCGGTGGGTGGGTTGCTGAAGAATCCGACCCTGGAAGGTGTGGACCAGGCGGGTGACTTCTATGTCGCCGTCTTCGTCGAAAAGGGCGAGGCGCCAGGCATGGTGTTCATGGTCCCCGGCAAAGATCTGGCCGCGATGGAAGAAGCGCTGGGTGATGACGTCACCTTCGTGAAAGGCGACAAGCACGGGATCTATTCCGATGACGAAGAACTGGCGACCTCGTTCAAGGACCAGTTGAAGTCCAAGGAAAAGGATTCACTGGGCGACGAAATCGATGCGAAAAGCCTGGCGGCATTGAACCGTGGCGATATCAGCGTCTTCGTCAATGTTCCCGCCCTGCTGGAAGCCTACAAAGATGAATTTCAGCAGGTGCATGGACTGCTGGAAATGATCAAAGACCAAAAGCCCGAAGGTGATACTCCGGGGGTCAACACGGCTGCCCTGATGGAGAAAATGCAGGGGTTTGCCCAGACGTTGATCAAAGCCATCGAAGACCACGAAGGCATTACCCTGGCCTTGTCGGTGACCGACAAGGACATCGTCATTGAAGAATACTTCAAGCTGGACGACGAGTCCGCGACCGGCAAGGCGCTCAAGGGTGGCACCGGTTCCGAGATGCCGTTGCTCAACAGCCTGCCCGCCGATGCGATCGGCTACTACGGCGTGCAATGCAATGTGAGCGATTTGATGGCCTGGAGCATGGACTTTGCCGAAGCCATCATCACCGATGAGAAGCTCCTGGAAGTCCTGAAGGGGACCGCCGGTGAGTTGAAGGGCGTGAAATTCAGTGGTCTGGCTGGAGCCGTCACCGTCACGGCCGCATCCGATGCGGGTCTGTTGCGAATCGTCAATCTGATGTCGGTTGACAAGCCGGAAAAACTGCGGGCCCTAGCCAAGAAATACTCAGAGGCGGCCAAGGAAATCGAGGCGAATGGCACAAAGACGGAACTCTCTTACAAAGCGGATGCCGAAAAAGTGGGTAAGACTTCGATTGACCTGATGACGGCCAAGATTACGATTTCGGATGATGCTCCGGCTGCCGAACAGCAGCGGGCCATGATGAAGCTGTTCTACGGTGAAGAAGGTGCCGAGACTCGCACTGCCTATCTGAAGGACAAGGTCGTCCAGGTCACCGGTGGCGGTTCGAAGGCCATGGAAGCCGCACTGAAGGCCGTCGAGACGCCTCCCAAGTCTGCTGCCACCAGCCTGCAGGCAGTGAAGGCCAAGTTGGGAACGAAGCCCAATTTCGTGGGTCTGGTCGACATCGCCGCCCTGATCGTCAAGGGACTGGGTGTCGCGAAAGAATTTGGCAGTGACGATCTGCCGTTCGACGCTGCACAGGTCACCAAGGGCCTGACGCTCAAGCCCTCCTATCTGGGATTCGCAATCGAAGTCGAAGACGCTGCACTCAGCGTCAAGACGGTGATTCCCGTCGACCAGATCAAGAGCCTGGTTCAATTGGGCATGAAGGCTCAAGCCTCGGCCAGTGGAGCAGGCGAAGAGAAGGAAGACGCGACCGAAAAGAAGGAAGAAGTCGAGCCGGAAGAGAAAAAGGTCGAGAAGAAAGCCGTGAAAAAGACGGAGACCAAGGCCGAGATCAAGGCTGAGAAGAAAGCCGAGAAGAAAGCTGAGAAAAAAGCAGTGAAAGAAGACAACTAGGTCTGCCGTTCGCTGTCCTGAATGTCCCCGCCGGGTTGGTTTTCCAGCCCGGCGGTTTTGTTCTTTGTGCCGGACGCTAGAATAACCACAAATCTGTGATCGACAGAGCTGTTTCAGGTACTTGAAAACTTGTTTTGACATGGAATCTCGCATGCACTTTGAAACCCGTTGCGTCCACGTGGGCGTGAATAAGGACGAAACTTACAACAGCGTCACGACGCCCATCTATCCGACGTCGACGTTCTCGTGGGATGGAATCGGCAAGACGCGCGGTTACGACTACACCCGCAGCGGCAACCCCACGCGCCGCGCCCTGGAAGAGAATCTGATCTCGCTCGAAGGGGGTCTCGATTGCCGCACGACCTGTACCGGGATGTCAGCCATCAACGCGGTCCTGCATCTGTTCCAGCCGGGCGATCACATCATCGCCGGGCACGATATTTACGGCGGCACGTACCGGCTGTTCGATGCGATCTTTTCTCAGGCCGGGATCAAGTTTTCGTTTGTCGACATGGGCTCGCTGGAAAAAGTCCGCCAGGCACTGACCCCGCAGACCAAGTGCATCTGGATCGAAACCCCCAGCAATCCGCTGCTGAATCTGGTGGATATCGCCGGCGTGTCGGCGATCGCCAAGGCAGCGGGGGCCATTTCGATCTGCGACAATACGTTCATGTCCCCCTATTTCCAGCGTCCGCTCGAACTGGGCTGCGACATCGTGCTGCACTCGATGACCAAGTACCTCAACGGTCATTCCGACGTCGTCGCGGGTTGCGTCATCACGAAGGATAAGGTCCATGCCGAGAAGGTCGGCTACATCGTGAATGCCCTCGGCCTGGCCTGTTCTCCGTTTGATGCCTGGCTGGTGTTGCGCGGCGTGAAGACCCTGGGGCCGCGTATGGAAGCCCATCAACGCGGAGCGATGGCTCTCGCCAAGTTCCTGCAAAAGCACCCGAAGGTGTCGCACGTGTATTACCCGGGTCTCCCCGACCATCCGCAATATGCTCTCGCCAAGGCCCAGATGAGTGGCTTCGGCGGCATGTTGAGTTTCGACGTCAAGGGGGGCCGCAATGTGGCGGAACAGGTGATGATTCGCGCCAAGTTCTTCTCGATGGCCGAATCGCTGGGGGGCGTGGAATCCTTGATCGAACATCCCGACACGATGAGTCACATGTCGATGGGCGAAGAAGCCCGCCGCGCGGCAGGGATCACTGAGAATACGCTGCGTGTTTCAGTGGGGATCGAGCATCCGGATGACCTGGTGGCGGATATGAAACAGGCGCTGGAAGGGTAACAGGCACTAACCTTGCGATTGTGACAAGGGAGCGCAGCGACAATTGCTCGGGTACAGCCGCTTTATGGTGGGGAAGACATCCGACTAACTCCGTCTCCCCTCGCCCTGGTACTCCGGGGCGGGGGGGGCGGGGGTGAGGGGCGCTTCGAGCATCGTTCGACTTTGGTATTTCCAGGTGTTTGTTGTGTGGTTGTCATTTCAGGACCGTGAATCGCAAGTCAATCGTGCCCCTCACCCCCAGCCCCTCTCCCCGGAGTACCAGGGCGAGGGGAGATTGCCATTGAGTTATTGGCTCCTTGCCTCCCATGTCGCTCAAGCTATCCAACATTCGCTTGTCGGTGCAGTTCCCTGAGGCTGAATTGCCTGCGGTGCTGGCTGCCAAACTGCGCGTGCCGGTCGCTGAGCTGACTCGCTGGCGGATCTTGCGGAAGAGTCTCGACGCCCGCAGCCGCGATTCCCTGCAGTTTGTCTATTCGGCGGTCGTCGAACTACCGCCGGATGCCGAACGGCACAGCCTGTCGCGGGCGAAGGACGAGATCGAAGCGTTCGTCCCCGATCACTTTGAAAATCCCCCCACTGGCTCGGACGCGTTGAGTGAGCGTCCCGTCGTGATCGGGTCGGGGCCGGCAGGCTTGCTGGCGGCCTACTACCTGGCCCAGCGCGGTTATCGGCCGCTGGTGATCGAGCGCGGCGCCGCGGTGAAAGAGCGGGTGCCCGCCATCCGTCTGTTTGATTCTGGCGGAGCCCACGATCCCGATAATAATTATCTGTTCGGTGAAGGAGGAGCCGGCACCTTTAGCGACGGCAAGCTGACGTGTCGCATGAGCGGTTCCGATGTCGACTGGGTCCTCGAACAGTTCGTCGAATGTGGCGGCAAGCCCTCTATTCGCTATGAGTTCCGGCCCCATCTGGGAAGCAATCGGCTCCCGATGCTGGTGCGGAATTTCCGTCGCAAGATCGAAGCCTGGGGGGGCGAGTACCAGTTCAATTGCCGCTTGGAATCGCTGGATATCGCGGACGGATGCCTGCGCGGGCTGGCAACGTCCAGTGGTTACATCAAGACATCTCACGCCGTACTGGCCATCGGGCATAGTGCTCGCGATACGTATGAAATGTTGCATCGCCTGGGTGTTCCGATGGAAGCCAAAGCGTTTCAACTGGGGTTGCGCATCGAACAGCCGCAGGAGCAGGTGAATCAGCACAAGTACGGGAAGAAGGAATACCTCGGCCTGCTGGGAGCGGCCGATTACACGCTGGTGGCGCGCGGCCAGCGGGATCTCTTTACCTTCTGCATGTGTGCCGGCGGCGAGGTCATTCCCAGTGTTTCCGAGCCTTACCGTTATTGTTCCAACGGCATGAGCAACTCGCGTCACAACACGCCATACGCCAACAGCGGGCTGGTGGTGACGCTCGACCCGTGCCTGGAATTGAATACCAATCATCCCCTGGCGGGAGTCGAAATCCAGCGCCGTTTCGAGGGACTGGCCTATCAATTGGGCCGCGAGAATTACTATGCCCCGATCCAATGGGCAAAGGATTTTATCGCGGGGCGGGGCGGCCGGCCGGGCGACGTCTTGCCATCTTCGTACAAGCGCGGCACGATCCAGACACAACTGGATGGCGTGTTGCCCGCGGTGATTGCCCAGACGATTCGCAGCGGCCTGCCGATCATGGATCAGAAGTGGCGCGGCGATTTTCTGAAGCAGGCGACGCTGGTCGGCCCCGAAATGCGAGGCAGCTCACCGGTCCGCATCCCGCGCGATCAGCAGTCACGCCAGGTCCCCGGCATTGCCGGCCTGTACCCCATCGGGGAAGGCGCGGGCTACGCCGGAGGCATCATCAGCGCAGCCGTCGACGGCCTGCGAACCGCCAAGGAAATCGTGAGAGCATTCGCTCCGATGGGCGCGACGGGCGGGTAGCAAGAATTGATGCACTTCAACTTATCGATTGAGTAATTCTGGTGATTTGCTATTCCACCCCGGAAGAGTGTACGAAAGTTGAAAGGGGGGGCAGAAGTCGAAGGTGACATTTCTGCCAGAGCCTGCCGACGTCGCGTGTCATGTGCAAAGAATAAAATGAGGGGGCCGGTGCCTGCCCCGACCTTTCGTTACCGAATGGTCGTTTGACTCACTTTTTTCGAGTTGAGCACCCACGCCGCTCTTCCCAAATCCAATGAATCTGTCACCGGTCCCCTCGCGAGGCTTCAGCACCCGACGCAGTGCGCACACTCGTCCGCCGGATGTTATGTTCTGTCCAACAGTTGCAGTCTTGAAGGTTGGCTTGCGAAGCTGACAAGGCTCCTCTTGGCAACCCGTGTGCCGAATGCGAGGAACCGGTAATATTATCCGTAAAGATTTTTGCCATAAAGAGTTGCATTGGAAGCAGCATCTGGACGTCGGGACTCAACATCGCTCAAGATGGGAGTCGATGACAAGTTTCTTTCCAGATCGTGGCTAGAACTTCGCTGACAGGTCATGAGAAATGACGAGTGTCGAAATCCGAATGTCGAATTTGCCCCGGGGTTGACAGGCTGGAAGCCTATCCCACGGGGAGGCGGACTTGGCACCTGTCTGGCCTGCGGCTAACATGCTTTGCAACAAGGATTTATTCGATTCGCGGCCGCCACGGAGTTTCGTTCCTGGCCGATCGAGATCAGCCCTCTGGCCACCGTGCGTGACCAGTTTTTCATGATAGGTATCCAATGACCGACGCCTCTCTTGCCGGTGACAGCCTGAAATCGATCGAAAAGCTGCAGAAGGCCTATGCCGAAATCCGGCAGCAGATGGCTCAAGTGATCGTCGGCCAGGACGAGGTCCTCGAACAGTTGCTGATCGCCCTGTTCAGCCGCGGACACTGCATTCTGGAAGGGGTTCCGGGACTGGCGAAAACGCTGATGATCAGCACCCTGTCCCGCTGCCTATCGATGAGCTTCAGCCGGATCCAGTTCACCCCCGACTTGATGCCGGCCGACATCACCGGGACCGACGTGCTTGAAGAAAACCGGTCAACGGGCAAGCGTGAATTTCGGTTCCTGGAAGGCCCGCTGTTCTACAACGTGGTGCTCGCGGACGAAATCAACCGGACCCCGCCGAAGACCCAGGCCGCATTGCTCGAGGCGATGCAAGAACGCCAGGTCACAGTTGGCCGCGTGCGGCATCCGCTCAGCAATCCGTTCTTCGTGCTGGCGACGCAAAATCCCATTGAACAAGAGGGGACCTACACGCTGCCGGAAGCGCAGCAGGACCGCTTCATGTTCAAGATCTTCGTGAAGTATCCGTCGTTCCGAGAAGAATTCCAGATCGCCAAGCAGACGACATCGTTGCAAAGTGACACCATTCATCCGGTACTCAGTGCCGAGGAAATCCTGGAATTGCAGGACATTGTGCGGCAGGTGCCGGCGGCCGATCATGTGATTGAATATGCGATTGCCCTGGTGCGGCAGACCCGCGTGAATGAACCGGGTGTTCCCGATTTCATCAAGGATTGGCTGAGCTGGGGTGCGGGACCGCGAGCCGTGCAGTACCTGCTGCTGGGGGGCAAGGCGCGAGCGTTGCTGAACGGCCGCGGATACCTGGCGACCGAGGACATTGCGGCCCTGGCGGCTCCCGTGCTGCGGCACCGCATCGTGACGAATTTCTCGGCGGAAAGCGAAGGGATCACCACCGACACCGTGATCGATCGCTTGTTGAAGGAGACACCTTCGAAGGAAGGGGAACTGACCAAGGATCCCCGCTTCGAAAAGATTTTTGCGGCGTAGTACGTTCTCAACATTGGCATTGGGGTGCCACTGGCTGTGCCAGTGCTTTGGGAGCCCGCGATTAGACTGCGGGCACTGGCATAGCCAGTGGCACCCAACTCCCAACTAAAGGTTTGACTAAGCACTACCAGGTTGCTCGTAGCCGGACCCTCCATAGTCGGGCAGATTCGAAACGGGGAGCATCGCCAATCTCGTGGCAGCGAAAAAAACACAACCCGATCCGGTCTTCTCCTCGCGCGCTTCGCAACTGGAATTGCAGGCGCGCAAGATCGTCGAAGGCTATTTGACGGGGCTGCATCGCAGTCCGTATTTCGGGCAGTCGGTCGAATTCGTGCAGCATCGCGAGTACGTCGCGGGGGACGATACGCGACGCATCGACTGGAAGATGTGGTCCAAGACCGACAAGTTCTACCTCAAGCAGTACGAAGAAGACACCAATCTGCGGACGACCCTAGTCGTCGATGCCAGTGAGTCAATGCTGTTCGGGTCGGGTGCGACCACCAAGTTCGACTACGGCTGCATCATCGCGGCCAGCCTCGCGTACCTGTTGCTCAAGCAGCAGGACGCAGTGGGGTTGGTGGTCTTCGATGAATCGATTCGGACTCAACTGCCGCCGCGCACCCAGCGTTCGCAACTCAATGCCCTGCTGACCAGTCTCGACGTGCAGAATCCGCAGAAGAAGTCAGATATTTACGGTGTGCTGAAGAAGATCGCCGACGCGCAGTCGCAACGCGGTTTGATCATTTTGATTTCCGACTTGTTCACCCCGCGCGAGTCGTTATTTAAGGGTCTCAAGCTGCTACGGTATCGGGGCCATGAAGTGATGGTGCTGCACGTTCTCGACGACGAGGAACTCGACTTCACCTACGCGGGTACGACCAAGTTCGAGGGGATGGAAGAGGCGGGGGACCTGTTGTGCGATCCCAAGTCGCTGCGCGAAGGTTATCAGCAGGCGATGACGGAATTCCGGGACGAACTGCGACGCGAATGTGCGCGGCAGGTAGTCGATTTTCAGACGATCCGCACGAGTGAAAGCGTGGACGCCGCGTTGCGGCACTATCTCAATCACCGCCTGGGCATGCGACGTTCGGCGCGGATGTAGAGAGTGTGACTCGATGGGCCGGTCACGAAGTGTCCGCGAATACAAGCTCGAAGCGCCAGCGAGTGCATTTTTTGTGACTCACTGAATAGAGAATGCACTCGCTGGCGCTTCGAGCTTGTATTGACCAGACACGCTGTTCAGGCTGGAATTGCCGAGTAGGGAGCTGTGGACTCGGCGGACTTGCGAACCACATTGACCAGTGGCGTAGAAAAATCGGTCGTGGTGATGCGGATTTCGTCGCCCTCCGCGTACTGCCAGTCGCGACTGCCGTAGCTCAACTTGCTGGTCCCGAAAAAGTGGAGATGGATGTCGCCCGGAGTGCGGTGCTGTGCGTATTTGAAATGATGGTCTTCCAGGTTCGACAGCGAATGGCACATGTGCTGCTCACCGGACCACAGCGGTCCGCTGTCGTAGACGACTTGGCCGCCGCGCGACACGGTGCAACGCAGCTCGATCTCTTGGAAATCATGGCCGATGATGAGCTCCGGCCCGAGAGCGCACGTTCGAAGTTTGGACGGTGCGAGGTAGAGATAGTTCAGCTTTTCCGTCGCATGGTCCGACCATTCATTGCCGACCGCGAACCCCAATCGGATCGGTCGGCCGTGGTCGTCATTCAGGTAACAGCCAACGATCTCGGGTTCATCGCCACCATCGCTGGTGAAGTCGGGGATATCGAGAGGCTCGCCAGGACCGCGGAGCATTGTGCCGTTCCCCTTGTAGAACCACTCCGGCGCCACGCCGCGGGTAGCCGGTTGCGGCCGGCCCCCTTCCAGGCCCCATTCGAACATCTTGCGGGAATCGGTTTTCGGCGGTTCGTTCGCCGCAGGAGTTTTCGCCGCCCCGGCCGCCACGTGCATTTGATCACGTGATTTCATACTTCCCAGATGCGTCAGCCCAGTGCCCGTGATCAGCACATGATACGGATCGGCATGATCGACCGGCGGACGCAAGACCGGTCCGTCCGCCAGGTTTCTTCTCGCCAGGAGATCGGCGTACGGCAGCCGAATCGTCGACCGCTCGGCGAGACCGGTCAGCAAATTCGCCAGCGTCACCCCCTGCGACGCGGCGAATCGATACGCGTCGCTCACCCGCTGCACCTGCGATTCCTCGGCGGTCACATCGATGATTTCGGCACCGCTCACGACCCCTAATCGGCGGCCGAGTTGCGGGGTTTCGAATTGCACGACGGCAAGCGAACGCATGGCATTGATCCTAAACGGCTTGTTGGAAAAGGTGTCTGGAACTCTCCGAACGTCAAAAAAAAGCTCGATTCCGCGTGGTTGGCAAAGTTCCAGACACCCTTTTTCAACAGGCTGCTAACGGGTGGTGAAGGTGGCGTCGGCTCCGTAGGTCGTTCCGGCGTCGTTCACGCCGACCAGGCGGTAGTGGTACTCCGTTTTGGATTTCAGGCCAAGGAGTTCGGCACCAGCCCACCGCGGCGTGATCTGCAGGCCGCCGTATTGTGGTTCCGATTTGGAACCGTAATTCGTGTCCGGGCCATATTCAAAATGGAATTGAGTCTTCTTTCCCATTGGCGTCAGCCGGCCGGTCAGCGTTGCCGTTTCCGGGCCGATTCGTTTCGCTTCGCCCGTGACGACGTGTGGCAGTTGATCGGCCGGGACTTTGAACGCGGCATCCGGACCGAGGACTTTCCCCGCGGCATTCTCCGCTACGAGGCGATAGTGATAGGTCTCGCCGGGCTTGAGTTCCGCAAGATCCAGATTCACATGATACCAGTCGTCATCGGTGGAACGGACTCCGCCTGACCCAAAAATTTCCAACTCGCCCAGTCCCCAATGTTCCGGACGATACCCCGAGAGAACTTTGACTTTCACCGAGGTTGCCGTGCGATTCAAACCGCGTTCCAGCAGAAAGGCGAAGTTCGGACCGCCGGTGGAATCCTTCGCCAGCGACTTGGTAACGAGCGGCGTCCAGGTCTGGCCGTCTTCCGATGTGGACACCTCGATGTCTTTGCTCGGCCATTCGCTGTGCTGATGGAGTTGCACGGTCTTGATCGTCGCTGGACCCGACAACTGATAGACGAATTCCTGCGGCGATTTCGGGTCTTTCGCGCTGCGCCACATGCGATCCTTGCCGTGACGCCAGCCATCGGTCAGCCGGGCTGGATCATCGAGTCCTTCCGGCGGCGAGGCGGCAACCTTGCCTCCATTGGCCGGGTGGATCAGGGAATAATTGCGATAGGCAACGGTGAATTCATCAATGTCGATCGAACCGCTCGGTCGTTTCAGGGGATTGACGAATGTCAGCAGATGGAAGAAGTCGCAAGTCAGGTGCCCGAGCGAGTTGTTGATCGAATCGTAAGCGTAATTCGGTCGGCTCTGGGCCACATTGTGGCCTCCGTAAGTCCAGGCGTGGGAATCATTCGTCAATCGATAGTTGACCTGCTCCCACTTCCCGGACTTCAGCGCATCGGTCAGGCTGAAACCCGTGTAGGCCCAGTTGGCTCGCCGCCAGTTGGGGGTCAATTGTAGCGCTATATCGTTGTCGCTTTGTGTCCACCAGACAAATTCAGTGCCATTCGGAACAAACTGGATGCCACGGACAGAAAGAGAAACCTTGGCATCTCGGAGATCGGGATCACCACCACCCCACCAGCCTTGGAAACCGGTCTCGCTGGGATGCGGTCCGGGATAGAAATACGACGTCAGATGCAGCGTACCAATGCCGTCGACGTGGTTCGGATCGTCGCCGCTGGGTTCGCTGTACCGCACGTAACCGCCCGAGACGCCCCCTGCAGCTTGATGAACGAGATCCTTGCCCGACATGCCTCCCAGCCAGCCTGCCGGTCCAGCATCCCAGCTTTCGTGATAGAAGGCCGCCAGTTTCGGTGGCAACGGCTGCCGCCCGGTGGCCTGACCGTAATCAGTCGTCAGTCCGTATTCAAACCAGTAAACAGTCGGTAATCCATGCGGCTGAATGCGACCATTTGCGGTCAGGGCCGCGTTGCCCAGCGGCGACGCCAGCCGGGTTTCAACCTGAGCCCGCGGCACATCAGCGGCGAAGGACATGTTGACGGCGATCAAACCGATGCTGCAACAGGCGACGCGAAGGAATCTCATCGAAAGGCTCCAAGTGCGAAATCCGACTCCAGAAGTGCGGCATAACGGTCGGCCGATTCCAGCCAACGCCAGTGCGTTGCATGGTCACAGATTTGTAACACAGTAACTGAGGATAATAAAGCAGGGGACTTCCGGTCCCTTCTGGAGTACCAAGACTTCCAGCGCGCTGGGTGCTTAGACGGAACCGAATCACTTGAGATATGATGAACGGTCGGGTGCCGAGTCTCTACTTAGGGCGCGCAAAGAAATAAGTTGCTCAAGTTTTTCGGTTTGATGGCAGGACTGTGTAGTTCCAGTCGCCATGAAATGTGTGTGGTTTAACTTTCAGCATACGCAGTTGTTCGTCGCTGACTTTTGTTCCAGTCGGATAGAGTCCTA